>CBFDAN010000098.1:0-6812 GCA_965602815.1 uncultured bacterium | reverse complement strand
AGATCGGCGATCTCGGTCGTCGCGGCCAGCACCACGGCGACAAGGAAGCCGAGCCCGGCCTTCGCGAACACGTTCCACATGTCCCAGAGCCCCTGTTCTGAAAGGGACAGTCCGAGCACCTCGACGCGCTCGCCCGACCCCATGATCGGGAGCAGCAGGGCAACAAGCAGGAACGGGATGAGGACGATGGCTCTGCGGGCAATGAAGCCACCCGGAAGCCGAGCCAGCACAATCAACCCAACGACGATGGCGGCGTACGCGACAAACGCCCAGATTGCCGTTCTTGGTGTGAGGGCAATCGCACAGACGAGCCCGAACGCGGTGACGATCTTCACCTGTGGTGCAACGCGGTGGAGCGGCGAAGGTCCGTGCCGGTACAGCGCATGGACATGGCTCCCGCTCATCGCGTGGAATCCGCCGAGTCAGGCCCCGGTGAGCGAATGAGCCAGAAGAGCCCGAACCCGATCCCCAGCGCAGCAGCAACCCCAACGAGACCGGCAAGTCCGGTTGAGATGCGGCTGTCCGACTCGAGGTTCTCGCCGTACTCCGCCAGGGGCGCTTCTGCGAGGTCGTGGGCGTCGGCCGCATCGCCGAACCCCTGCTGCTCGGCGACGTACTCGAGGCCGTCGGGTTCGTCGGAGGCGAATTGGGACACCACAATCGCGACAAAGACGGTGACCGCCAGACCGACGACGAACCAGCCGCTCGTCTTCCTGTTCACGACAGTAGCCCCTCGGTCCTGCGGCCGGAGAACGTCGGGGAGCCGTATACGAGGTCGGGACGAGCCTTCATGACCGCACCGATCACGAAGTAGGTAATAGCACCCTCGCCGATTCCGATCAGGAGATGAGTTCCAACCATCGCGACGAGAATCGCTCCGAGCGACAGGCTCTCCGCCGTCCCTCCGACGGCAAACTCGATGACGAACCCCAGGCCCGCCAGTGGGACGGAGAGGAACGCAGCGATGCCGGCGGCAGGAGCCACGCGATCCGGGCGGGAACCCGCAATCCGAAAGATGAATCGGTAGACGAGGTAGCCGCCGACGGCGCCGATCAATGCCATGTTGACGATATTGAGCCCGAGGGCAGTCAGACCACCGTCTGCGAACAGAAACGCTTGGATGATGAGCACGATCGCTACCACGAGATAGCCCGTCCACGGTCCGACAAGCACGGCGGCGAGCACACCGCCAAGGAGGTGGCCCGACATCCCGGGGAGCACCGGGAAGTTGATCATCTGCCCTGCGAATACGAACGCGGTGACCAGCGCCGCCATGGGAACCAGGCGATCCGTCAGGTAGCGGCGAGCCCGGGAAACGGCGACCCCAAATCCGCCCGCGGCGACGACACCGGCAGCAGCGCTCACGCCGGGACCGATCACACCGTCGGGGATATGCATTGTGTTCCGTCCTGGCTCGCCAACAACCCAGGTTACCGCCGCAGAAGGCGGTCAGGTCACCGGATCCTCGTCCTGCGGGTCGGGCCTCGGCGATTCGACCTCCGGGTCGATCGTGGGTGCGTCATTCTCCTGATCGGCATTCGCCTCAACCCGCGCAACCGCGTCTTCATAGGCACGTTTGATCGTCTTCCCGACCCACTCGTCGGACGTGTAGATGTTCTCGTCGCCCACGACATCGGCAACGCCGGCGACGACCAACTGCTCGTGCATGTTCTCGTCTTCGGAGACCAGGATGAGATCGCTGTCCTGGTCGCGGAGCGCCGTGGCGTACTTGAGCAGCACGTCCATGAAGGTCGAGCCAAGATCGCTCCGTCCCCGGAGGCGCAGAATCACAACCGAGTTGTTCGTGTCCTCCGTCACGTTCGGGAGTTTCTCCTCGAACACCGGTGCCGAGGCGAAGAAGAGGCTGCCGTAGGGTTGGAGCACGAGGACTTCGTCGGCCGCCACCTCCGCGGGTGCGTCGGTCTCCTTCATCCGGCCGTCAATGACCATCCAGCGTTTGATAACGACCTGATTCGACTGGTTGATGATGTAGAGGATCATCGAGATCCCAACGCCGACCAGGACGGCGTACTGCAGCGGTATCACCATCGTCAGGATGAACGTCACAGCCATGACCGTCGCCTGCATCCCGCCGGTCTTCCACACCGCCTTGATGTCAGCGGGCTTCACCGTTCGGTATCCGACCGTCATCAGCAGCCCGGCGAGCGCCGGCATTGCGATGTACCCGACGAAGTCACCGAACACAAGGATGACCACCGCCATCACGACGCTGGCCACGACGAGGGCAAGTCGGGTCTTCGCCCCGGCGGTCTTGACCAGAGAACTCGCCGACATCGAACCGCCTACCGGCATTCCCTGGAAGAAGCCTGAGGCTACGTTCGCCGCACCCTGCCCGATGAAGTCGCGAGAGGCCTTCGGATAGGTTCCGTCGGGATTCGGGAAGTTGGCCGAAATGCCTGCGCCCTGCACGAGGCCGACAAATGCAAGCGAGAGCGCGGGAACGATGAGAACCAGAACCAGGCTCAGGTCTGGCAGCATGGGCAGCGGCAAGGAACTCGGAATGTCTGCGACGTCGTTGAGTGTCGCCACCTCCCACCCGAGGATCGGCACTGCTGCAGAAGCAATGATGATTGCGACCACGAGGCCGAGGGGTCCGAGCTTGGTACGTTCCAGCAGCAGAATCAGGATGATCGTGGCCACACCGATCGTCAAAGTCGGCCAATGGACCTGGCCGAAGTTCAGGAACAGGTTGAACGTCCGCATGACCCGGTTGCCGCCGTCGGCATCGTATCCGGTGAAGTCACCGAGTTGCCCAAGGATGATGTTCACACCCACAGCGTTGATGAATCCCACCATGACGGCATTCGACACGAATCGAAGGATCGATCCGAGCTTGAGCAGGCCCGCCGCGAGCATCACGATTCCGGTGACGATCGAGAGCGTGAAAAGCGCACGGGCCGGGTCGTCGGCCGAGTGGACCGCGTCGACGTCGGCCACAACGATGGCCATTGCACCAGTCGCCTGCACGGCCATGAACGATGAGCTGGTGAACAGAGCCCCCGTCACGGTCCCGACCATGTATCCGTAGAGTCCGTAGACCGGATTAACACCGGCGAGCAGGCCGCCGGCGAGTCCATCCGGAACGCTCTCGACGCCGAGAACGACTCCCGCGACGGCATCGCTGCCCAGGGTCTCTTTTCGGAACAGAGATCGGAAACTCACACGTAATCACTCTTCACAGATACTCGCCCAGTCGCAATCCGGGTCAGGTTACCTTCTTCGGCCGCCCGGATTCGAGCTGTCCCGGACCCGGTCGTCCCTGGCACGGGGCGATCCGATTCACGGAATGCACTCGGCAGTTCTGAGGTTGCACTTCGAACCCAATGCTTGACTCGGGCATCAGGCGAGTGGCGATGGTCGATCTACAACAATGGAGTCGGAAGACATGAGTGACTGGAATCAAGACATCATCGAGGAGTTCAGGGCGAATGAAGGGACGGTCGGCGGGATGTTCGAGGGCGCCCCGCTGCTCCTCCTCCACCATGTCGGAGCACGGACCGGCACCAGACGAGTTACGCCACTCATGTACCAGCCGATCCCCAGGGGCTACGCCGTAT
This sequence comes from uncultured bacterium, assembly GCA_965602815.1. GTDB lineage: Bacteria > Actinomycetota > Acidimicrobiia > Spongiisociales > UBA5794 > JAHEEL01. The sequence continues at coordinate 3,234 of CBFDAN010000098.1, read as the reverse complement.
TCGCCTCCAAGGCAGGGGCACACACGAACCCCGACTGGTTCTACAACGTGACGGCCAATGGCGATACCACGGTCGAAGTTGGATCGAGCTCACTCCCCGTGACGGCACGCATCGCCGAAGGTGATGAACACGACGACATCTGGAATCGGCAGAAGCAGGAGTGGCCGCAGTTCGCCGAATACGAGCGCCAGACCTCTCGAGACGTGATCCCCGTCATCGTGCTCGAGCGGGCCTGAGCACCAGCGATCCAGCGTCGGAGATGGCGATAGCATCGCCCGGCGACCCAACACACTGCGCCGCTCCGAGCGGGACTTGCTGTCAAGGCGAAGGAGCGAGCGTATCGCTGGTCGTAGAGGACGTGTGCGTCGGCTCCCCGGAGCCGACATCTGACAGGAACGGCACATCGAGTTGACCCGCCGCATCCGGCAATTCGAGTTCGAATCTGGTCCACCCTTGCGGGCGCTGGTAGCTCAGGTTCCCTCCCATGAGCCGGGCGAGGTGATACGCCACGTACAGTCCGAGACCGACGGCCTGGGTCTTGCCATCGTCGTCTCGGGCGCGGTGGAATGCCTCAAAGATATGGCCCTCGTGGCCTGCCGGAACACCGGGCCCATCATCGGAGACCGTCAGCGTCGCCCGCCCGCGGGATCGACCGACCTTGATCTCAATCCGGTCGCCGCCGTATCGCGCCGCGTTGCTGAGGAGGCACCGGATGATCTGCCGAACGCGGGCGCCGTCCGCCATTGCCACCACGTCGCTGCCCTCCGAGTCGAGATGGATCGGCGTCCTTGAACCGCGTGCTGCCAAAACGTGTTCCGCCTCATCCAGCAGAACAACCGGTGCTCGTCCCACGTTCAGCGCGTTCATGTCGGCGCGAGCGGCGACAAGCAGATCTTCGACGATATCGGAGATCTCCTGAGCCTGTTCGGCCACGAGCCCGATCATCTCCGCCCCCCCGGGCCCGAGATCACCGGGATCCTCACGGAGCACCTCGGAGAATCCGAGTACTGCGGTGAGCGGCGTGCGGATCTCGTGGCTGATAGAAGCAAGGAACTCAGTCTTCGAATAGACGAGGTCTTCGAGCGCACGCGTGGCCCGTGCCCGCTCCCAGAATGATCCGATCATGGCAGCAGCGGTCCGGAGCACCCGCAGATCATCATCATTCCAGTTGCGATCGACTTCGTAGTCGGCAAAACCGATGGAACCAACCCATTCGCCGTACACGGTGATCGGGATATTGAGTTCCGACTTGCAGCCATCGTCTTCGTAGATTTCGCGCTCGCGTCCCTCGAGCTGCGCCGTGTGGACGACAGCGATCTCTCCATTCGAGAGCGCCTCATGCAGTGTCGGCATGTCCGCGTATGGCAACTCGGTCCGCAGCACGTATGTCGGATCCTCCGGCTCGAACCAGATCTCTTCGCTCACCAGGCGCTCTGAGCCCGGCCTGATTGCGTCATGCGCTACGCGACAACTCAGCCCGACGATGGGATCATCGAAGTTCTCGTCCACGAAGATGTTCTGTGCCGGCGTCGCTTCAAGAAGCGCCGCAAGTGCTGTATCGATTGCCCCGTCCTCGGGGCTGGCCAAGAGCGCCTCGCCGCAAGCGGCTAGAGCGTGCTCATAGCGAACCCTCCGAATCCGATGCAGGTACGAACGTTCGAATTGGAACGAAATCACGCCGAGCAGGCCCAGTGTAGGTACTGCGAAAGTCAGGAACGCGATCGCGCTCACGACTCGGTCTGACACATCTACCGGCATCGCGATGGCATGAGTCGTTGCCATCGCCGCCGCTGTCCACGCGACGGCGTACGCAATCACCGGCAATGCCCCGAGCCAGGGCAGCAAGACCAGGGGAACGGCGATCATGTAGACAACGGGAGCCGCCATACCCTCCGGTTGCAGTCCGACCACAACCATCGCCAGCCCGATCAGCGTGGTGTCCAGAAGAAGCGACGGAATGGGAGAGCCAGCCTCGGACCGGATTCGGAGCAGGGCATCCACGAGCCCGGCGAGGCCTAATACAGCGGCCGCGAATCCGCCGGGCCAGCGCCACAGAACACCGAGCCCCAAACCGCCGGCCATCGCGACGAGGGCCACCAGGATGCGGAACGCGTGCCATGTCTGCCACATGCCGCGGATCCCGATGAGTCCCCGGCCGTGGCCATCGGAGTACCCATCGACACTCACCGCCGATGGACTTGCATCTCTGCTCATGGTGTTTCGCGGGCCGCGTGTCGCGGGTGTTTACCCCTCATACAAGGTTGGTTATCGGCCCGCAGCCGGAATAACCTGAGAGGCCGGCCGACCGATAGCGGGCAGAAGCGACCGGCACACGTGTCGACTACACGATGAACCGGGAGATACCTCGGCGACACGTCCGGAATCCTGAACCGGGCGGTATCAAGCGGGCCGCCCGGCCACTTCGACAGGCGGATCCCGTCAAGCGACAGGAATCCGCATCGAAGAAGCGCTCTGGCGAGCGAATGCCCGGAGCCCTACCTGCGGTTGCGAGGAGACGAAGTCGAGACTCCGAGACTCGCGGTCACACCCTCTCCGCTCTCAAACCACTCTCGCAACCGATCGAAGCCATCCGGCAGGTTGACCGCCGGCGCCCACCGGAGTGCCCGCCGCGTCTCACGCTGGTCGAACCAATGTGCCGTGCTCAGTTGCTCTGCTCCAAAAGTAGTCATCGGCGGGTCACCTTCACTCCCCCGGCGCTCCCAAATCCGCTCGGCGACAAAACCGATACTTCGAGCTGCGTGCAACGGCACTCTCGCACGAGGTGGTTGAAGTCCGGCAGAGAGCACGATTCTGCTCAGCAATTCGTGAACTGGCCTCGGTTCCCCGTTGGTAACCACATACGCATGACCGCCGATTTCGGGAGCGCGATCGATGGCCGCAACCAGAGCGTCGGCAGCATTGTCGACATAGGTCGTGTCGATCAAGGCCGCACCGGATCCCACGATGACGAGCCGGCCCGCCCGCGCACGGTCGATGATTCGGCCGACCAGCTGCGTATCGCCGGGACCCCATACGAGATGAGGTCGCAGTGCGACAACTGCCATCTCCTTCGAGTGTCCGGCGAGCGCAACCAGTTCGGAAAGCGCTTTGCGATCTGTGCCGCGGGGTGGGGCATCAGGGTAGCCCAGCGGTGTAAAGATGACCGGCTCGACCTCGTCTGGCAAGCCCAACACCTGGCGCGTGACCGTCGGATCGAAAGCCCCGATCCAGCAC
>CBFDAN010000097.1:0-6833 GCA_965602815.1 uncultured bacterium | reverse complement strand
GTCCGCTCGACGCAGGTGGACCGATCACGGTCGCGGCGCTCGAAGGTGACGAGATTCAGGTTGGGCTGATGTTCACGAGCGATGGCACGATCCTCGCCAAGGGGTTCGTTCTGCTCGAGGACGACAAGGCGCTCCAGCCTTCCGAGAACATCGCACCCGCGGTTCGTTCGGAGATCATCGACGCCTACGGCGACGACTTCGCGGCCGCTCTCAACGCGGTGTCGGCGAAACTGACGACTACCGAACTGATCGCGCTCAACAAGCTGGTCGGCATCGATGGTCAAGACCCGGAGACCGTCGCAGCCGAGTGGCTGACGGCGATCGGAGTGGTGAGCGAGTAGCAGGGCAGAAGACACGAGATCCGAGACTCGAGACCTGAGACTCGAACCTGGGACCTGCCCTCAAGCCTCCTCTTCGGAGAGGCTGGGGGCGGGTTCTTGAAGACAGACACGAGACACGAGGCACGAGACCACTCGGATCTCAAGTCTCAAATCTCGGATCTCAGGTCTCGGATCTCAAGTCTCACCTCTCGCCGCCCGACCAGGTATCCAACCAGACCCGCGCACGCAAGTGCGATCCCTCCCAACACCAACCACAGCCCTTCGATGCGAAGCGATCGTGAGAACACCGCATACCCGTTCTCAACGAGGACTCGACTGATGGGATCGTCGATGCGTGCGACTGCGAGTGAGCCGGCCCCTGCACTCCACACCACGACACCCAGCCCTGCGATCAGGACGGCGGCGCCGACCAGCGCCAATGCGATCGATCGCCTCTGGGCCAGCATGACGAGGGTGACGGCTAGGAACACGGCGCCGGCGGCAGAGAACACCGACATTGCAGGAACCCAGCTTGCGGCGCGCCCAACGGCGGGGACCGCTTCAGAATCGGCGATTACAACAGCTTCGAAGGCATCCACCGGAATCTGATCCGCAAGATCAGGGGCGATCTGGGCGATCGGTTCGACAATGACCGCACGCACCTCGGTGAGATCGGCCGTGAACGGTCCCTCCTCCTGTGCCATGACGTGCCGGTGGCCCGCGATGACGAGGCTGTCGATCGCCTCATCGAATGCGCCTGCGTCGAGGAGAGCCACGGTCGCCCGTTCCCCGGCACCTCGAACGAAGGCCAGGAGGGGCACCGCTCCTACCGCCTCGTTCATCAATCGCTCAGCGAGCGCCTGCTGAGAAGAGTCCATTTCGAGGACTTCGGTGGCGGATTCCAGGAAGGCGGCTTCCCTCACAACCGACCGATCCACCCAGAACGCAGCGGCCGATACGAAAGTCAAGATTGAGATCAGCGCCGAGATGGCGATCATCGTGACGACGTAACGGATGGGGCGCTCCTCGGAATCGGCGCGAACCCTACCGACCGGTTTCGGCAACGTCAGTCGCACCCCGCAGGACTCACTGCGCGCAGAACGACTACCGTTGACCCGACCGATCCACCGGATCGGTTCCTCTGAGGGAAGGAGGCACCCTTGAAACAATTCAGCAAGCTACTCGTCCTCGTCTTCGTGATGGCTCTCATCGCGGCTGCATGCAGTTCCGACTCGGACGACACGACAACCACCGCAGGTGGTACCGACGAAACAACAACTACGGCCGAGGCAACGACTACCACCGCAGGTGGTACCGACGAAACAACGACCACGGCCGCGGCCGGGTCCGACTACGCCGGTCTCATGGTCGAGGCGGCATGTGACGATCCGACGAACAAGAGCAACATCAACTCCATCACGGCGGTGGATGCGCACACCGTCGCCATTCAGTTGTGCACGAACGATGTGGCGTTCCCGTCAAAGGTCGCGTTCTCAGCGTTCGGCATCGTGCCGCAGGAGTATCTCGACTCCACTGGCGGCACCGGCGCACTACTCGACCAACCGATTGGCACCGGCCCCTACATGCTGACGCAGTGGGACAAGGGCAACCAGATCGTGATGGGGATCAACCCCAACTACTGGGGTACGCCGGCAGAGACCGACACGCTCGTGTTCAAGTGGAGTTCCGAAGCCGCACAACGCTTCCTCGAGCTTCAGGCGGGCACCGTCGACGGAATCGACAACCCGGGCCGAGATGACTTCGCGACGATTGACGACTCGCCGGATCTCCAGCTCAAGGAACGCGCTGGCACCAACATCTTCTATCTCGGGTTGAACCGGGACAAGGAGCCATTCACCGACGAGAAGGTGCGTCAGGCGATGGCCATGGCCCTCGACCGTCAGCGTATCGTCGACAACTTCTACCCGCCAGGATCGCTCGTTGCCGACCAGTTCCTGCCACAGCCGATCTTCGGGTATACCCCGCAGCCCGTGTGGTATGACCAGGACATCGAGACGGCCAAGGCGCTCCTCGCCGAAGCGGGTTATCCCGACGGCTTCGATGTGACCCTGAACTACCGCGATGTTGTTCGCAGCTACCTGCCCTCGCCGTCAACCGTCGGCCAGGACATTCAGGCACAGCTTGCCGCGATTGGAGTCAACGTCACCATCGAGGTCATGGAGTCCGGGGCATTCCTCGACGCCAGCGACGCCGGTGAACTGACGATGTACATGCTCGGTTGGGGCGCCGACTATCCGGATGCCACCAACTTCCTCGACTTCCATTTTGGGAAGAACGCTTCCGACCAGTTCGGTGCCGGTTTCGAGGACATCTGGGCAGTGCTTGATGAAGGCGCATCCACGCCCGATCCGGACGCACGTCTCGTGATCTACGAGCAGGCGACCGAGTTGATCAAGGAGCACGTCCCGATGGTGCCAGTCGCGCACGGCGGTTCCGGTACTGGCTACCTGGCCGACGTGACGAATGCACAGGCAAGCCCGCTCGGCAACGAGTACTTCGCAGTGATGGATCCGGGTGGACGTGACACCTTTGTGTGGATGCAGAACGCCGAGCCCATCAGCTTGTACTGCGCCGATGAGACCGACGGTGAGACCCTCCGTGCGTGTGAGCAGATCATGGAGCCTCTCCTCACCTACGAGGTCGGCGGCACGGCCGTCGTTCCATCGCTCGCCGAGTCGTACGAAGCCAATGAAGACGGGACCTTGTGGACCTTCAATCTCCGTCAGGGAGTGACGTTCTCCGACGGAAGCGAATTCGATGCCAACGACGTCGTTGCTACCTACGACGCACAATGGGACCTCAATAGCCCGAACCACACCGGTCGTGATGGCAACTTCACGTACTGGGACGCGGACTTCGGTTTCAAGAACGCGCCAGCCGAGTAATCGAAGGCCGAACGAGGATGGGTGGGGTGCAATCGCACCCCACCCATCGCGCTCTAGCCTGCTGATCCATGGGCCGTTTCCTGCTGCGTCGATTTATCTCTTCGATCCCGGTGATCATCGGGATCCTCGCCCTTGTGTTTGCACTGGCCCGCATGATTCCAGGAGACCCGTGCAGGGCCGCGCTCGGTGAACGAGCCACGGACGAGATCTGCAATGCCTACAACGAGCGCTACGGCCTCAACGATCCGATTTATGTCCAGTTCGCCATCTACCTCGGCGACGTGCTCACCGGCGATCTCGGAGAGTCGTTCCGCTTCGGCGTCCCCGTCACCGACCTTCTCATCCAGCGGCTCCCGACCACCATCGAACTCGCGGCTGCTGCACTCTTCATCGCTGTCACTGTGGGCATACCACTCGGCATCGTCTCCGCGTATCGCCACAACACGAAGACCGATGTTGCCACCATGATCGGCGCGAATATCGGCGTGGCGATGCCCGTGTTCTGGCTTGGTTTGATGCTCCAGTACGTCTTCGCAGTCTTCTTGCGCGACACACCTCTCGCGTTACCTCCATCCGGCAAACTCGACGCCGGACTCATCCCGATTCCGTTCTACGAGGCGTGGGGACTCCCCGTGAATGGCTTCATGGAGTTCCTCTCCGAGTTCACGATCATGAACGCGCTCGTCACGTTCCAGTGGGAGATCTTCCAGAGCGCCTTCCTGCACCTGATCCTCCCCGCACTTGCACTCGCCACAATCCCGATGGCAATCGTGGCCAGGATGACGCGCTCGTCGCTCCTCGACGTGCTCGGCCTCGACTACATCCGAACTGCCAGGGCGAAGGGCCTGCGTGAGCGTCTCGTCGTCCTCAAACACGGCCTCCGCAATGCCATGCTGCCCGTGGTCACCATCATCGGCCTCTCGTTCGGCCTCTTGCTCGGCGGGGCGATTCTCACTGAGACGATCTTCAACCTCGCCGGTGTCGGCAAGACCCTGTTCGACGCGATCACGTCGCGTGACTACACCGTGGTACAGGGCTTCACACTCGTCGTGGCCATCAGCTTCGTAGTCGTGAATCTGATCGTTGATCTGATCTATACCTACCTCGATCCTCGGGTGCGCGTCTCATGAGCTACATACCTCCTCACCCCGGGGACCACGGCACGCCCTCGGACCCCGAGGATGCCGCCGATCAACCGCTCGACACCATGGCGGCATCCGATGCCGTGGCCGACGAAGTGCGGATGGATCTCAGTGGCGGAGGAGTCTCGGCCACCACGGCCGGCGGACTGTGGCGGACCGCGGGGCGAGAGATCGTCAGGAAGAAGTCGGCCATCGTCGGAATGGCGCTCTTGTCGGTTCTCCTCATCCTCGCAGTCTTCGCTCCGATCATCGCTCCCTACGATCCCGATCAGGTGCTCTTCGATGAGGGCGTGAGCCCCCGGGATCCGCCCTGCATCCACCTCTTCGGTTGTGATGAGGAGAAGTCCCAGCACATCCTCGGCATCGACGGGAACGGACGCGACTACTTCTCGCGGATCGTGTACGGAGCTCGAGTATCGCTCCTCGCGGCGTTTGTGGCGGTGTTGTTCGCGATGTTCTGGGGCACCATCGTGGGCCTTATCGCCGGCTTCTTCGGCGGATGGGCCGACAACGTCTTGATGCGGATCATGGACGTGCTCCTCTCGTTCCCGTCGCTGTTATTGGCAATTGCCGTCGTCACCGTGCTCGGCCCGGGATTGGTCAACGCGATCCTCGCGATCGCAATCGTGACGATCCCGCAGTACGCCCGGATCGTCCGATCGTCGGTTCTCAGCATTCGCGAACAGGAGTACGTCGCAGCCGACCAGGCACTCGGCGTTGGTCGCTGGCGGCTCCTCGCCCACCGCATCTTTCCCAACACGCTCACACCCCTGATCGTGATCGCGACCCTCGGGATCGCCACCGCCGTCCTCGAGATCGCCTCACTCTCATTCCTCGGTCTCGGCGTCCAGCCCCCGACTCCCGAATGGGGATCCATGCTCGCGGCCGAGCGCAACCAAGTATTCACCGCCCCACACCTCGTGTTCTTCGCCGGTTTGATGATCATGTGGAACGTACTCGGGTTCAATCTGCTGGGCGACGGACTCCGTGACGCGATCGATCCGAGGCTCGGACGATGACCGCCTCACCGAACAGCGGCCCGGTTCTCGAGATTCGCGACCTCGAAACCTACTTCTTCACCCGCGACGGAGTAGTGAAAGCCGTTGACGGTGTGGATCTCACCGTCGGGAAGAGCGAGATCGTCGGCCTCGTCGGTGAATCCGGATGCGGGAAGTCGGTTACGTCAATGTCGATCCTGCGACTCATCCAGAATCCCGGAGAGATTGTCGGCGGCGAGGTCTACTTCCACGGCGGCGACCTGCTGAAGGTCTCGGAGAAGGACATGCGGTCGATTCGCGGTGACCGTATCTCGATGATCTTCCAGCAGCCTGTTGGTTCCCTCAACCCGGTCTTCACCGCAGGCTCGCAGATCTCAGAGGTCTACGAGATCCACGACAACGTCAGAGGGAAGGAGGGATTCAGACGTGCCGTCGACATGCTCACGAAAGTCGGGATCCCCGACCCGGAGCGCCGCGCCAAGTCCTACCCCCACGAACTCTCAGGCGGTATGGCTCAACGGGTCATGATCGCGATGGCGCTCGCAGCAGGACCGGAATTGCTGATCGCCGACGAGCCGACCACTGCCCTCGATGTCACGATCCAGGCGCAGATCATCGACCTTCTGGCGGAGATCAGGAACGACCTCGGGACATCGATCATCCTCATCACCCACGATCTCGGCATCGTGGCAGAGATCGCCGACCGCGTTGCCGTGATGTATGCCGGCGAGATTGTCGAGGAAGCGTCTACGAAGACGCTCTTCGCCGATCCCAAGCATCCGTATACGCAAGGACTGATCGGTTCGATCCCAGTCGCCGGATCACGAAGGGAGTGGCTCGATGTGATCCCCGGTCGAGTCCCCAACCTCATCGACTTGCCGACCGGCTGTCGTTTTGCACCCCGCTGCCGGGCTCGCGAAGAAGCCGGCCTCACAATCTGCACGGAGCAACGACCCGAGCTCAGGGTGGTCGACGGCGAGCATACGGTGCGCTGCTTTCTCTATGAGGATGGTGCAACGTGAGCGCTCCTCTCATGAAGATCCGGGGCCTCGTCAAGACCTATCCGATCAAGGGCGGAGCGTTCCAGAAGGTCCTCGGGACCGTCAAAGCCGTCGACGGTGTTGACCTCGAGATCCGCCAGGGTGAGGCACTCGGTCTCGTGGGTGAGTCGGGCTGTGGGAAATCGACCTTCGGCAGGGCGATCCTTCGCCTCGAGGAACCCGACGCGGGCTCCGTAGAGTTCAACGGGGTCGACGTGCTGCAGCTCTCAACCAAAGACCTGAAGCCCTACCGCCGGAATGCGCAGGTAGTGTTCCAGGACCCGTTCGGGTCGCTCGACCCGCGCACCAGTGTCGGTGATTCGATAGCAGAAGGTCTTCGCGTCCAGGGCGTGTCGAGGAAACAACGTGGGCGAAGGGTCGCCGACGTCCTCGAGCTGGTCGGCCTCGAGCCCTACCACGCAAACCG
>CBFDAN010000096.1:0-6839 GCA_965602815.1 uncultured bacterium | reverse complement strand
GGAAAGCCAGGCATAGGTGGATCGTCAGAACAGACTCATAACCCGAAGGTCGCGGGTTCAAATCCCGCCCCGCTACGAAGAGAACCCTTGGGACACCCACATATCCCGAGGGTTTTCTCGGGCGCTTCGACGATCAACGGCCTCGGACTGGTCGAGGACCCTGTGGACCTCGATCTGGCGCCTCAACGCGTCGAAGTCTGGATCGATCTCGAAAGCGTATTCGTCCCACCAGCCGTCGCGGCGGGGATCGAATCGTCGTACGAGTCCTGTTTCGATCGCACTCTCCTTCAGCAATCTCTCTGTGGCACGTGTGCGGTCCACGCTCCAATCCGACGGTTCAATGGGTGGGAGGACGGTTACGGACACGTTGCGTGCGAGGTGAACCTCGTTGTCGAAGGGATGGCCCCACACCCCGTGGGTTCCCGCGATAGCCACCGGCAATACGGGCAGAGCGAGCATCCGGGCCAGGCGCCATGCGCCGGGTTGGAACGCGACCTCGACTCCAAGGAGTGAGCCTTGTGGAAACACGACGATGCTGTCGCCAGCGTCGACCGCGGCGCGCAATCGGGCGACAAGGAGCCGCATCGACGCTGGGGACCGTGTCTCTGGAACCGAGACGTGGTGCGATGACCGAAGGAGGGGGCCGAAGTCCTCGTTAGCGAAGAGTTCCTCTCGTGCGGTGAATCGGAGATCGAGTGGCAACGCTGCCAGGAGCGGCACGTCGACAAAGCTCTCGTGGAGGGCGAGCACGATGTACTGCCGGTGTGCGTCGATGGCCTCGTAGCCCGACCATGTGACGCGAAGCTTCAGAGCGGTGCGCACCATCGCGCTCCACCGCCGGAACGCGAGGTGCTGTGTTCTCCTCGATCGTCCAGCCAGCAGATGCGGTCCTATGGCAAGGGGCAGGTCGACCAAGGCACGTCGCATCGCGCCGATACGTGTCGGATGCGATGACGACGTGAACGCGAAGTGGAGGCGACCGAGATCAGGAGTCCTGGGCTGAGGCATCCCTACCGTCAACCCATAATCCAAGACATTCTTCCGGGCCCTCTCCAATGACGTGCTCCCAACCAGAGCCTGTTCTGAGCCGGTGAGCGAATCGACGCCCCGTGCTGGAGCAGTCCGCGCCCGAACGGGTCAATTGGGCATTGCACAAGCCGGTGTCCCCCTGGCGCTCGATCTCGACGTCAACAACGATGACGGCGTTGCGACAGTTGCAGCCATCGGCGTGCACGATGCGACCCTTCGCATCCTCGCGGCACGACTCGTCGATGATGTCGCTCGGCGTCCATTTCGAGCGCTGATCGAGACCGGCGTTGTGCCGGGCGGCAAGTGACAGCTCGGGCCGCCGGAGGACCGTCTCGAGGGCATCACGAACGTCGATCCCGGTGAACCCAGTCCAGGTCCCGGGTGCATACTCGATCCGATCCACTTCACCGCGCGAACGCAGTTCGTAGTCGACCTCCGCGGTGAATCGAACCCTCGTCCGGGTCGGGTTTGCCTTTGCCATCGCCCTACTCCTCTCGGTGGTCTCTGCCCGCCGTGGAGGTTTCCCCCGGTCCCGGCGGCGGGCCTTTGGCGATCGCCATGGGAAACACGGAGTTCGAAGGTCGAGTCCGGTGAAGACGAGAAGTCGCGACTGCAGCCAGAGCCGGCAGCGAGTTCGCGGCTCGACCGGGGGGATGGGTTGCTGATCGGATCCGGGCTCGCTCGGCCTGCAGCGTGAACGGTGCGTATCGCACCCGCGGACCCGCTTCGATCCGCAGGGCTTCGCGTCGGATAGTTGGCTGACCGAGGCGCTCCTCGAGATGGCGATCGTCATCGGCAGTCACCTGTATCGACTTGTGCTCCCTGTTGCGTTACGCGGTGCCGGTCGAGTGGTCACACTCGTCGGATTGGTCGGGCTCATTGGAAGGGCTGTGGTCGCGACGTTCCAGGAAGCTCGGGCATATTTGAGCCGGGCTCCCGCTTGACCTACTGAGAGTCCGGCAACCATTTCGCACGCTCACGGCTCCGGTGATTGACGAACCAACCCAAAGGACCCGCATGACCGACCTCGATCAGATCAACGTCAACACGATCCGCTTTCTCGCCGTCGACGCCGTCGAACGGGACACCTCCGGGCGCAGCTCTGCGCGGAAGACCGTGAACTCAGGAGTCAACCCCGCAACTGGACTGGCCCTCCTCAAGGAGGCCCTCGATGCCTGACATCAAGGTGTTGCTCTTCGACGTCGGTGGTGTCCTCCTCACCAACGGATGGGACAGCAAGTCACGCCGGCGGGCGTGCAAACAGTTCGCGCTCGATTGGGACGACTTCCAAGATCGACACGAGTTCGTTGCCCCGGACTTCGAGACCGGGAAACTCACCATCACGGAGTACCTGCGTCGGACGGTCTTCTACCGAGAGCGGCCGTTTACCGAAGGCGAGTTCATCGACTTCATGAAAGGCCAGTCCGAGGCGATGCCGGAGTCGCTGGCGCTACTCGCCGACCTCACGGCCTCAGGTGAATATGTGCTCGCAACCCTGAACAACGAGTCGAGAGAGCTGAACGACCACCGGATCGAGACATTCGGATTGCGAGAGCACTTCTCAGTGTTCATGTCTTCCTGCTACCTCGGAATCAAGAAGCCCGAAGAGCACATCTTTCGCCTCGCCGTCGACATCACCCAGCACCGCCCGGAGCAGTACGTGTTCATCGACGACCGAGAACTCAACCTGGAATGTGCAGACCGGGCCGGTATCCAAACGGTCCTATTCAAGAACGCCGATCAATTGCGCACCTCGCTCAGGGAGCTGGGTGTGGCCGTATGACAAAGGAGAACAACATGGAACTCGGAATGATTGGTCTGGGGAAGATGGGCGCCAACATGACCGAGCGGCTCGTCAACGGCGGGCACCGCGTGGTCGGCTTCGACCTCAACCCCGACTCGGTTCAGGGAGTCGTCGACATCGGCGCCGAAGGAGTTGGAACACTCGAGGAGCTGGTGTCCGCACTGCCGTCACCTCGCGCTATCTGGATCATGGTGCCGGCCGGGCAACCCGTCGACGCCACGATCGAGGCACTCCTTCCCCTCCTCGGGGAGGGGGACACGCTCATCGACGGCGGCAACTCGAACTACAAGGACACGCTGCGCCGAGCCGCCACGTGCCGCAATTCCGGCCACCACTTCGTCGACGTCGGTACCAGCGGCGGCGTTTGGGGACTCACCGAGGGCTACTCCATGATGGTCGGTGGCGACGTCGATGCCGTAGAGCGCCTCCGGCCGATCTTCGAGACGCTCGCACCGGCTGCCGACAAGGGATGGGGACGCACGGGAGACTCTGGAGCAGGGCACTACGTCAAGATGGTTCACAACGGCATCGAGTACGGCCTCATGCAGGCATACGCAGAAGGCTTCGCCCTGATGGAGGCGAAGGACGACTTCGGCTTTGATCTCTCCCAGATCGCCGCGATTTGGCAGGACGGCAGTGTCGTCCGCTCGTGGCTGCTCGACCTCACCGCCGATGCGCTCTCCGAGAATCCGACGATGGCGGGGATTGCCCCGTGGGTCCCGGACTCCGGCGAGGGACGCTGGACCGTGTTCGAGGCGATCGACCTGGACGTCTCCGCTCCCGTCATCACCCTGTCCCTCATGCGCCGAATCGGATCGCGCGACGAAGTTGATTACGCGGATCGGCTGCTCTCTGCGATGCGCAATCAGTTCGGCGGACATGCCATCAAGCAGGAGTCCTGATGACAACCGAGATCGATCGCCATGTCTTCGTCATCTTCGGAGGCACAGGCGATCTCGCTCGCCGTAAGTTGATCCCCTCGCTCTACCGGTTGATCACGGAGAACGGCATCGCCGACCGATGCGTCCTGCTGGGCGTCGCGCTGAGCGGACTTGACGACGATGGCTACCGAGCGTGGACTCGTGCTGCGTTGAAGGAAATCGGTCTTGATGGCGACGATCTCGAAGCATGGTGCGACGACAACGTCTTCTATCAGACGCTCGATCGAGACCCGGAATCGTACGAAAGGCTGCGTCACCGCATCGAAGCGATCGAAGCGGACCGCGATCTCCCAGGGAACCGAGCGTTCTATCTGGCGCTCCCCCCTGCGGTGTTTCCTTCGGCCATCAAAGGTCTCGGGGACGCCGGATTGAACGAGAGCCCAGGATGGACCCGTCTCGTGATTGAGAAGCCGATCGGAACTGATCTCGAGTCCGCACGCGAGTTGAACTCGTTGGTGCACGACTTCTTCGACGAGGCCCAGGTCTACCGGATCGATCACTACTTGGGCAAGGAGACCGTGCAGAACCTACTGGCGTTCCGGTTCGCGAACCCGATGTTCGAGAGCGTTTGGAATCGGGATCGGGTTGAGTCTGTCGAGATCACCGTCGCCGAGGAGCTCGGAATCGGGACGAGGGCCGGCTACTTCGAGTCGGCCGGCGCCCTGCGGGACATGGTGCAGAACCATCTCACCCAGGTGCTGGCTCTCGTGGCCATGGAGCCGCCGATCTCGTTCGACGCTGACCAGATCCGGACCGAGAAGGTCAAGGTGGTCGAGGCCATTGCGCCGATCCGACGGGAGAACGTCGTCTTCGGCCAATACGACGCTGGGTCGATCGGCGGTGTGGCCGTTTCCGGCTATCGCGATGAGGACGACGTTGCTTTCGATTCGCGTACACCGACGTTCGTTGGCCTCAAACTCGAGGTTGATACGTGGAGGTGGCGTGGCGTACCGTTCTATCTTCGAACGGGAAAGCGCCTCCCGAAGCAACTCACGCAGATTGCGATCACGTTTCAACGCCCGCCACTGTGCATCTTCCACGGGCAGCGTGATTCGTGCGTGGTGAATCCGAACGTGCTCTTGATCACCCTGCAACCCGATGAAGGTTTCACGCTGCGATTCAATGTGAAGGTGCCCGGTGAGTCACTCATGCTCGATTCTCAGGCGTTGGGTTTCAGCCATGACGACGTCTACGGGAGGCTCCCGGACGCCTATCAGGCATTGATCCTCGATGTCATCGAGGGCGACCAGACCCTGTTCGTGCGAGCGGACGAGGTGGATGCGTCATGGCGCCTGTATGACCCGCTCCTCGACTATCGCCCGGAGCCGCACCGCTACGAAGCCGGTACCTGGGGCCCGGCGGCTATGGACCAAGGTCTGGCATTGGGCGGCAAGGCGTGGACCGGAGACAGCTGACAGGCGACAGGCGACAGGCGACAGGCAGGGTGCCAACGGCGAACTGGCCAGCAGCGAGAATCATCCCGTTGCCCGCGGCCTCCTCACACAAGCCTGACGATGTCACTCGTCGCGAAGATCGGGCCGACGTCGATGCCAAGGAATCTGGCGTACAGCTCGGGCGGCACGCTGATGTCGGCGAGATACAGCTCACCGACATGAGTTTCAACGCCGGGCGCTCTGAGCCCCTCCTTGGGGAGAGCGAGCGTCATGGTTGCCGCGGCCCGAATTGCAGGTTCGAACACGGTCCCGGTCGTCGTGTCGACACCGGATGGTGCTTCGAGGGAGAGGACAGGAGCTGCTTGTTCATTCGCCCAGCGAATCAGCTTCCCCGCCTCACCCCGCGGTGCGCCTTGGAGGCTGTATCCGATCACGCCGTCGAGGACGACGTCCACTGTTCCGACCGACTCCAGATTGCCGGCGGATCCGATGGTGAGCCCCATGCGGTGCAGGAGGTCGAGTTGGCGGCCGGGCACGGGCGTGAACTCGTCGATGGGTTTCGTCACAAGGACGCTGACGACGGCCCCGTAGTTGTGGAGTCGGCGGGCCGCGACGAGAGCGCCGCCGCCGTTTCCGCCGGTCCCGGCAAGCACGACGACCTGACGTGCTCTCGGGTCGCCACCGAGGAAACGTTCCCGCGCGAGGTGGGCCAGGTTCCTCCCGGCATTCTCCATCATGCGGACCAGGTCGATGCGGTAGTCCTCCACCATGGCTCGGTCGACTTCGATCATCTGGTCGGTGGTGAGGTACGGGACGTCGGCGGCGGGAATCTCAGAAATCATCGTTCTTCTCCTTGGCCTTGCAGCAGCGTGGCGACGAGCCCCGTCCAACCCGTCTGGTGACTGGCTCCTAGTCCGGCTCCGGTATCTCCGGAGAAGTACTCGTAGAACAGTACGAGGTCATTCCAATTCGGATCGTCCCGGTATCGGTCGACGCCGCCATGGGCGGGTCGGTCCCCCGCGGCGTCGGCGAGGAACAGCCTGGTGAGGCGTCGCGACACTTCATCAGCGACCTCCGCGAGATTCATCATCACCCCAGATCCGGTCGGCATCTCGACACGGAGACCATCGCCGTAGTACCGGTGGATCTCTCGGAGCGCCTCGATGAGGAGGAAGTTGATCGGGAACCAAACAGGGCCCCTCCAGTTCGAATTGCCACCGAACAGCCCCGCTGTGGATTCGTTCGGTTCGTAGCCGATTTCGAACGTTTCGTCGGCGAAACTCAGGCGATATGGCTCGGCCTTGTGGACCTTCGACAGCGACCGGATCCCGTACGGCGAGAGGAACTCGTCCTCATCCAGCATGTACTTCAGGAGAGCAACAACTCGCTCCTTCGACAGGATCGAGACGAGATAGCGCCCATCCGATCCCCTTCCCTGTTCCACAGTGAGGTGCTGTCCCATCTCGGGACGGTTCTCGAGGAACCAGCGCGTCCGCCGGGTGAACGCTGTCAGGCCTTCGACCCGATCGTGTCCCATGACATCGACGGCGAGGAGCGGCATCAGTCCCACGAGCGAGCGCGCTTTCAGTTGGGTCGATGAACCGTCGGGCAGATGTAGCACGTCGTAGTAGAAGTCGTCTTCCGGATCCCAGAGGCCGTGGCCACCCTCCA
>CBFDAN010000095.1:0-6881 GCA_965602815.1 uncultured bacterium | reverse complement strand
GATGAGGTCGCGGTTGTTCCCGCCGAGCTCGGCAACTGGGCAGGAGCGATCGGCGCGGCGCTCGCCGGCCGAGCTCAGCTCGAGGTGCGCGCCCGGTAGTCGTCGAGCATGACCGCCGTCTGCGTTGCGCCCGTACGGGCAGCACCTACCTCGCGCACCGCAAGGAGATCATCAAGCGTTCGAACACCGTGGGCTGCTTTCACCTTGACGGCCGGAGAGACCGATGCACGCATGAGCCGGAGGTCCTCGAGTGTTGCACCGGTGGCGGCATAGCCGGTGGACGTCTTCACGAAGTGGGCGCCCGCCGCTTCCGTCGCCTTGCATGCGGCCACCTTCTGGGCGTCGTTGAGGTAGGCGTTCTCGAAGATCACCTTCACGAGGGCGGCATCGCCGGCGATGTTCACAGCCGCGCGAATGTCTGCCTCGACGTTGGTGTAATCCCCCGACCTGAGCCAGCCGATGTTGAGCACCATGTCGAGCTCAACAGCGCCGTCGGCCATCGCCCGTTCCGCTTCGAAGACCTTGGTCGCGGTCTTGCTGTCGCCATGGGGGAACGCCACATCGATTCCGACCGCGACGGATGAATCGGCAAGAACGTCAGCGGCGAGTGCGACGTCGCACGGGCGCACACAGACCGATACGACCGCGTATCGGTCCGCGAGTTCACATCCGGCAACGATCTCATCGGTGGTGAGCTCAGGTTTCAGCAGCGAGTGATCGATCATCGCTGCAAGCTCTTCGTAGGTGACGTCCGCGACTGTGAGTGATGTGGGTTGCATCCCGGGATCATCCCATGTCGGAGTCGACTTGTCTAGACAACCTGGCTCTGCCGGGCTACGGCGACGCCTCCGTCACGCTCCACCCGCCGTCGACGGCGAGGACCTGTCCCGTGATGTGCCGCGAATCGTCACCGAGCAGGAAGGCTCCTGCGGTCGCAACCTCTTCGGGTTCGAGAAGTCCATCGGCGATCGGCTGCTTGCGGGCCGCATACGCCGAGATCACGGGATCCTCCGCCGCGCGTTCGGCCATTGGAGTCCGTATCAGGCCGGGTGCGATCGCGTTCACGCGGATCAGGTCGGGTGCGTAGTACGACGCCATGGTTGTGGTGAGCGACACCTCCGCACCCTTGACGGCCGCATACGCATGGGTGGCGAAGTGGGATGGGACTGGGCTCGCCGCGAGCACGCTCGTCACCAGGACGATCGATCCCCTCGTTCCGGATTCGTTCGGCTCCTGCGAGCGCATCACTTGCACGGCGTTGCGCGCCGCCAGGAACGCCGGGTGACCGTTCAACCTGAGCGTCTCCTCCCACCCGGTGAGGTCCATCTCGTGGACCGGGCCGTCCCCGAACCCACGGCCGCTCCCTCCCGCAACCGCGAAAAGGCCGTCGATGCGGCCGAATCGATCAAGACAGGCCTCTGTGGCTTCGTCGGTCTCGGCCTCGACCGTGAGATCCGCCTGGGCCCAACCCGCAACACCGCCAGACGTGGCGATCTCGTCGGCGAGGCGGGCGCACTTCTCAGGGGTACGGGACACAATGAAGACGGGGGCCCCGGACGCTGCAAAGAGGCGGGCGGCGGCAGCGGCTATGCCGGAAGCGCCGGTGACGAGGACCACGCGATCGGCGAGTGCATCGTGCATCACGACCCGTTTCTACCACGCTCGGGGCCGCCAACCCTCATCCGGGTATCGTCTGGCTGGTCAACCACGCTGCGAAGTCGCGGCTCGAATCGAAGTACTCATCGGGCTCGGAACGGCGGAGCGCCTCGACATCCGTGTGCTTGGACCAGGCGGCGGCAACCGCAATCGTCCCCGCCTTGTGTGCTTCGATCGCGTCGTGTGGGTGATCGCCGACGTAGACCACGGTCGCTGGTCGGACACCCCATTGCTCGAGGATGTGGGTGATCTTCTCTGCCTTGACCGCCCCGTCGATCGATCCCGCCTCGACCGCGTCAAACGCGTCCTCGATGCCGAGAACCTCGAGGGAGATCCGGGTGCTCCGCGACCCCTTTCCGGTAACAACAGCCAGGGGGATACCCACGGTACGGAGATGGTCGAGCAGCGGACGAATTCCGGGGAACGGCTCCGGCACCGAAACGTGAAGGCGTTCGTACTCGGAGAGGAAGGTCTCAACAGAATCTTCCCACTCGGGACCGACGGCTGCGCGCAACACGCCTTCTTCGGTCGGGCCCCAGAGCGCCACGACCTCGGCCGGGCTGAGATGGTCTCCCGTGTGAGCCTTGATGGCGTATTGGAACGCCTCGATGCACACGTCAAGCGTGTCGGCCAACGTCCCGTCAAGGTCGAAGATCACACCGTGCAGCAAGATGGCCTCCCGCGCTGAGCCGACGGACGCGACGGCCCGTGACGAGCGACGGTAGCCGTTCCGCGTTCCGACTCGTTCACCGTTGGTTCGGTCTACCTCTCGACAGGGACTCCGACGAGGTTTCCCCACTCGGTCCATGAACCGTCGTAGTTTCGGACCGTCGGGAACCCGAGCAGGTGGGTAAGTACAAACCATGTGTGGCTTGATCGCTCCCCGATCCGGCAGTAGGTGATGACATCGTTGCCGGGGTCGAGACCGAGGCCGGCCTGATAAATCGTTTCGAGTTCGTCGCGGTTCTTGAACGTGCCGTCGTCGTTGGCTGCCATCTTCCACGGGACGTTGGACGCTCCCGGGATGTGCCCGCCGCGCAGCGCCCCTTCCTGGGGGTAGTCCGGCATGTGCATCAACTCACCGCTGAATTCACCAGGCGAACGCACATCGATGAGCGGTTCGGAGGTGTCGAGGTGCGCAAGCACGTCGTCTCGGAACGCCCGGATCGGTGCATCGGATCGTTCGACGATCGGATACTGCGTCGCCGGCCGCCTGGTCGGATCGGTGGTCATCGGCCGGCCCTCGGCGATCCACTTCTGGCGGCCGCCGTTCAGGAGCCGGGTGTCCCCGTGGCCGAAGAGGCCAAAGACCCACAGGGCGTACGACGCCCACCAGTTGAAGTTGTCGCCGTAGAAAACAACAGTGTCGTCGCGGCCGATCCCCTTCTCGGACATCAACTGCGCGAATGCCACCGGGTCGCGGTAGTCCCGGATCAGCGGATCGTTGAGTTCGGTGTGCCAGTCGACCTTCACGGCCCCCGGGATGTGACCGGTCTCGTAGAGGAGGACGTCCTCGTCGGACTCGACCACCACCAATCCGGGGTCATCGACGTGCTCGGCGAGCCATTCGGTCGAGACGAGCTTGCCCGGGCGTGCGTACTGCTCGAAGTCTGGAGTCGTGTCGTGTGCAATCATGTTGTTCCCTCCTCGGTTATCCAATTTACACTATGGCGATAGTGAATAACACGGAGATGTTGATGACCGCCACCGACCGCCTGAACCGCACCGTAGAGATGTTCGCCGATGCACCGAAAGATGTGCGTCTCCACGCGTTGCTCGACTACTCGAAACGTCTGCCGGAGTTGCCGGAACGGCTGGCCGACCACCCTGAACTCTTCGAGGAGGTACCCGAGTGCCAGTCGCCGTTCTCACTTATCGTGGAGCAGGACGAGAACGCGGTGCACTTCTACTTCCGGGTCCCGTTCGAAGCACCCACTGTACGGGGCTACGCGAGCATCCTCCACGATGCCCTTGACGGTGCGCCGGCCCAGGAGATCCTTGACGTGCCCGACGACTTCTACCGACGCATGGGTCTCCAGGAGGCAGTATCGGCCCAGCGCCTCAACGGAATGGCCGCCATCCTTCACCGCCTCAAGATGCAGGTGCGCGCGCTGGACTCGTAGCGCCTGGCCGACCGCGGGGTGTCTTCGTCTCCATCACCGCCAGGTGGGGGAGACGCGACCGAGCGCACAGCTCGGTCGCAGAGGGGGCGGCCTGGGAGCGAGACCGCGACGATGCGTTTCGCCGAGTGGCTCGCGGCTCTCCTCCCCAGAAGGGCCGAATGGACCTTTTCGACCGGGCGGGGCAGGGCGGATAATGGGGAGGTGACCACTTCACCCACTCCCCCAGCCACACCCGCTATCGACGTCGACGGGATCCGGTTCAGCTACGGCGACACACCGGCTGTCGACAATGTCTCGTTCTCGGTCGCCAGGGGCGAGATCCTCGGCTTCCTCGGACCGAACGGTGCCGGGAAGTCGACAACGATCAAGATGCTCACCGGCCAGCTCAGCCCCGAAGCGGGAACCATCGAGATGCTCGGCATGGCTATGCCGGCTCAGCGTGAGGAGATTCAGGACCGTCTCGGCGTCTGCTTCGAGGAGAAGAACCTCTACCTGTCGATGACCGGCAGGGAGAACCTCGCGTTCTTCGCCAAGCTGTTTGAGGTCAAGGATTTCGATCCTGAGCCGATGATGGAGCGCGTCGGTCTCTCGGCAAGGCTCGACGACCGCGTCTCGGAGTACTCCAAGGGCATGCGGCAGCGCCTCATGATGGCTCGGGCTCTCGTCAACACACCCGACGTCCTGCTCCTCGACGAGCCCACGGACGGCCTCGATCCCGTCTCAGCGCTTGCGATTCGCGACCTGATCCGCAAGGAAGCCGACCGGGGGGCAGCAGTACTGCTCACGACCCACGACATGCACGAAGCCGACACGCTCAGCGACCGGGTGGCGTTCATCAACCAGGGATCGATCCTCACGATCGACACCCCGGAAGACCTCAAGCTCGCGCACGGCCAACGGTCGGTCCGCATTCGCACACGTCAGGGTGACGGCGTGTCCGAGCAGGTGATTCCTCTCGACGGCGCAGGTTCCGGCGATCTGATCCGCGACGCCGTCTCCGACGAGCACCTGATGACGATCCACACGGAGGAAGCGACACTCGAAGACATCTTTGTCGAATACGCCGGAAGAGGTCTCGCGTAATGAACGCCTCGCGTATTGCCACCATCATTCGAAAGGACTTCGGAGAGTTCGCGCGGAATCGGTTCTTCGTGTTTATCACCCTGATGGTGCTCGTCGCGTGGGTAGCAGTGTTCTGGTTCCTCCCCGATAGCGTCGACGAGACGGTGCGCGTCGGGATTTCCCAGTCTGATCTCGGCAACGTGCTACCCGTGGTCGACGGGGCCGAGGTTGCGGGTCTCGCCCTGGTCTCGTATCCATCCGAGGCGGAACTCCAGACGGCGGTTGAAGACGGCGACAATGACATCGTGGCCGGGATCGCTTTCCCCCCGGAGTTTCTCGCGACATTGGCGGAGGGTGACACTCCGACCGTCACCCTCTTCGTGCCGGCCGGGCTCCCCGCCCAGCAGGAACGCATGATGGAGGGCTTGATCGGTGAAGCGGCGTTCGGAGTCGCCGGCGTGCCGCCTCCGGTCAACCCAATCACCGAGGCCGTGGTGCTTGGAACCGACCGCGTCGGGCAACAAGTCTCGCTCCAGGAACAGATGCGGCCAATGCTCCTCATCATGGTTCTGGTGGTCGAGACATTCGCCTTGTCGTCGCTGGTCGCCGTCGAGATCCAGGAGCGAACGGTGGTGGCAGTACTCGCGACTCCGGTACGTGTTGTTGACTTCCTCGCCGCGAAGGGGATCTTCGGTGTGGGTCTCGCCTTCTTCGAAGTTGCGCTGCTCGGCCTGCTCATCGGGGCATTCGCCGTCAATGCCCCTGCGATCGTCGTGATCCTCCTCCTGGGAGCGATTCTCGTAACGGGGCTGGGGTTGATTGCCGGCTCCTACGGCCGTGACTTCATGGGAACACTGATGGTCTCAATGCTGTTCATGATCCCTCTGATGATCCCCGCGTTCGGCGCACTCTTCCCCGGGACGTCACCGGCGTGGATCAAGATCGTTCCGACGTACGGTCTTGTCGAGGCTGTCGTCCGAGTGACGGTTGATGGCGACAGCTGGAGTCAGATTGCGCCGGCGCTACTCATGCTTGCGGCTTGGGGTGTCGTCTTGTTCGCTGCGGGTGCGTTCATCCTCCGACGAAGGGTGGCAACACTATGAGTCTGAAGCGCTCCTGGTACGTGTTCAGCAGGGAGTTGAAGCTCTCGCCGCGGTCGCCGCTCGTCTTCTTCGCTATCGCCATGCCGCTCATCATGACGTTCCTGATCTCGTCCGTGTTCGGCTCTCTCTTCGAGGCCAACCCTCGGCTCGGGATCGTGGATCAGGGAAGCTCAGGCGTCACCGCGGCGGCTCTGCAACTCGAGGGCGTCGATGCCGTCGTTGTCCCCGACGTCGAAACGCTCCAAGAGCGGGTCGAGTCGCACGACCTCGATGCCGGGCTGGTCCTGCCGGCATCGTTCGACGCCGATCTCGCGGCCGGTGGCCAGCCGGACCTCGAGTTCTATGTCTCAGGCTCGAGCCTCGCCTCGAATCGCGTGATACTGGCAATCACCACCACCGACCTCATACGTGGCGTGTCTGGCGAGGAACCACCCGTCACCGTCGTCGTGACACCGGTGGGTGATCAGGACTACGTGCCGATCGGAGATCGCCTCCTCCCAACGATGGTCTTTTATGCGGTGATGGTCGCCGCGCTCTTCCTGCCGGCGGCTTCGTTGGTCGACGAGCGCGAGAAGCGAACCCTGGATGCGGTCCTCGTCACTCCCACGCAGATGTCGGACGTACTGATCGGGAAAGGAGCATTTGCGATTCTGCTCGCCGTGATCATGGGCCTCGCAACACTGGCGCTCAACGGCGCGTTCGCCGGCCAGTTCTGGACAATGGCCCTCATACTGTTCATCGGCTCCGTGATGATGGCGCTCGTAGGCATGGCCCTCGGACTGTGGGCACGGGACGTCACCACGATGTACACGGCAATCAAAGCCGGCGGAATCCTGATCTTCCTCCCGGTCATCTTCGTGCTCTTCCCGGGCCTGCCGCAGTGGATCCCGAAACTGATCCCGACGTACTACTTCCTGCAGCCGATCTACGACATCGC
>CBFDAN010000094.1:0-6967 GCA_965602815.1 uncultured bacterium | reverse complement strand
ACTGCATCCAGTGCCACTTCCCCGCGGGACAGCAGAACTGCACCGTGTGCCACGGTTCGCGGGTGCCCACGGCTGCCGGCGTCGAGGCCGCCAGGACCATCATTACCACTGGCGGCGGCCACGAGACGATGCCCGTCTGGGGTGAGATCCTCACATCCGATCAGCTCGATGCACTCACCATCTATGCGTTGGAGTCGGCGCGCGGTACACCGGTGATTGCCGGTCAAGCGATCTTCGCGGAGCAATGCGCCATATGTCACGGCGAATTCGGGGAGGGTGGGGTGAACCCCGCGAACGACGCCATCGTGATCGCCCCAATCAGTACGGCGTCGTATCTGCAGACACGAGACGATGTGACGATCCGAGCCGTCATCGCGCGCGGCCAGCCTGATCTCGGCATGTCGCCCTTCTCGCTGGAATTCGGGGGTTCGCTCGACGAAGACGACATCAATTCGCTTGTTGCGTTCATCAGAGCATGGGAAGTCGACCCGCCGGTGGAGCTCCCTCCCGAGATCGAGCGTGCACCACTGCTTGGAGGTGCTCCTGAAGTGTTTGCCGAGTTCTGCTCACAGTGCCACGGCCCCCAGGGAGAGGGCGGTATCGGTCCGTCCTTCCAGGATCCCGCCTTCCACGCCGGCATCTCCGACGACGACATGTTCACGGCCATCGACCTCGGGCACCCAGCGACAGCCATGATCGCATGGGGCCAGGTCCTGACCGA
Source organism: uncultured bacterium (assembly GCA_965602815.1). Classification (GTDB taxonomy): domain Bacteria; phylum Actinomycetota; class Acidimicrobiia; order Spongiisociales; family UBA5794; genus JAHEEL01. Next base: position 6,246 of record CBFDAN010000094.1, on the reverse strand, counting down.
CGAGCAAATGGCGGGCCTCGTGACGTTCATCCGAAGGCTGGAGGTGACGGGCGCATCGCAGCCGAAAGCCAGCCGATTCTCGCAGGACGTGCTGCCGATCCTCGAGGAGAACTGCAGGGTGTGCCACGGTTCACTCGGCGGGTGGAACTCGGATACCTACAGGGCGGTGATGACCACCGGGAACAACGCTCCGGTTGTGATCCCGGGCGATCCCGACGAAAGCCTGCTTGTCCAATTGCTGACCGACCCAGTTGCGCGGACGATGCCACCGAGCGGGATGCTCCCCGGACGAGAGATCGAGCAAATCATCGACTGGATCGCGAGCGGAGCAGCGAACAACTAGGACGCGGCCGCGCCCGGAGGATCGGCGGCGTCGACCCCGTCTGCCGTGGTATCCCGACCGTCTGCGCCTGGCACTGAACCGAAGGCGGCCCGCCATGATCGACCCGGAGATGCTGGTTCAACGGGGTGTGGAAGATCATGTTCGGCTGGTACCACAAGTACGTGACCGTGGAATGCAGGCGCGAGGCAACTCGGATCAGATCGAGTGCTTTGCCGACCCACTACGACTCCGACTCCTCAACCTCATCAGCGCAGCGGGCAAAGCCCCCACAGCACACGACCTCGTCGAACCACTCGGCGTCTCCCAACGAACCGTGACCGACCACCTGGATGTACTCCGCGACCTAGGCCTCTCCGAGAGCGGAAAACGACGGGGATGGGGGTGCTGCTGCACGGTCCCAGGGCGTGTCAGCATCTCTAGCCGCGCCATCGGCACCCATCACCCAGGGCAATTCCTCGCAGTGCCCGCAGCGAGACGCGGCGGTCCGATCCACCCGCCCGCTCCGATATGGGCGGGGCGAAGCGTTCCGGGCCGCGGACGCGCTCGCCGGGCGTCGAGGGACTGTGGTCCAGATGATGTGAGACTGCCTCTAGCCCGGCGGGGACTGGTGTGATTCAATTGGTGGGCGGAAGGTCTCGCTAGGGAGGTAGCGGAGATGACAGGCGGAGATCAACACAACGTGGCGGTCGAACGCGCCCGGAAACGAGTCAAGGAATTGCGCGACTTCTACGTCCACGTCGCCGTGTACGTCGTCGTCAGCACCGGGCTAGTTCTGCTCGATCTAGCTCAGGGGGACGGCCTGCAGTGGTCGTATTGGGTGATGATTGGATGGGGTATCGGGCTCGCCGCGCACGCCGCGAGCGTCATCATCATTGAGAGCCAACCAGCCTCACGCTGGGAAGCGCGCAAGCTCGCAGAGTTCACCGAGCCGGAAGAACACAATCTCGGCGAAACCTGACAGATGAAGCAATGGCCCGGATCGGTGCACGCGTGAACCCGCAGCTCGGTCGATGTCGTGAAATCGCGTGTTAGGAAGCAGTTGCCCATACGTGCCAATGGGCGCGGCTAGGCGACGTGGTGTTGGTCGCAACTTGAACACATCGGGATGCCAGCAGGGCGCTCTGAAGATCTGACCCCGGTTGCGCCTGCATGTTACGGACCAACCGAGAATCGCACCGATGACCCGCATCGCAGCGGAACACCAAATCCCACCACCGCACGGGACTCTCCACCCGAGGGATTGTCGAGACCTTGCGTTGAGGCGCTGTTGAAGCGCGAGTCGAGCCCCCTTCCAAGGGAAGCATCGTTCGGGGGTCGACGCAGCTCGGCGAAACAGTCGGGGGAGGGGTCGCGATCGTGGTGCTACCACCCTAAGTTGCTACTGCTGTTGTGACGCTGGCTCGATCAATGCACAACGGCGTCGCGCGTCGGCGCGGCGAGGTCGGACACGTGATTCAGACGGGTCTTGAGGGTGTCCTCGTCGACGAGTCCGTCGGCGGAGAGGGCGCGACAGAACTCGTAGTCCTTGGGGCGACCTTCGACCGCCTTGGCCAGCCAGAGGTCGTGCAGTTCGAGGCACAAGGCGACAACACCATTGGTCATTGGCGACTCGTATCGCACGAGTCGCGCTCGCCATCCGTCGGCGAGCACCGCGGTCGTCTCGCTCACACCTTGGGCGTAGTAGCCAAGAGTCTCGTGGAACCTCGATGCCTCGCCGAGCATGCCCCCGGTCGCAGCGACGCCGATGTCTGGACCGAACCGTACGATCGTGTCTCGCTCGAGCGGTCCCTTCGGCCCGCGCTCAGCGCTTCTCGGCGAGGAGTCGGTCGACGTAGATCGACTTCATCTGCCGGCTTGCGAGCGTCTGTTTGACCGGGGGCGCCTTCAAGATGACGCCGAGGATTGCTGCCATTGCCCGGTGGCTGGCCAGGGCATGGTTGTCGAAGATCAGGTTCTGCAGCTTGCCGCGCTCGATGGCCATCATCACGGCCCGTCGCGTCGAGTCGACCGGGGTGATCACCCGCTCCGGGCGGGCGACGAGGCGGATGCCGTCCCGATCGCAGTTGCGCACACAGACGCCGCAGCCGAGGCAGAGGCGCTCGTCGAGCTTCGCTTGTTTCTTCTTCGGCCGGCGCGGATCGTTGGCCGAGGTCAAGCTCATCGCTTCCACCGGACAGACGTTGACACATTCCGCGCAGCCGTTGCACCGCTCGGCGTCGACCTCCGGGAGGTAGTTCGAGGTATGGATCGGATTCAGGACGCCGAACTGGCGCGCCGCGATCATGGCCTCACAGCAGCAGCCGCAACAGTTGCAGATGAAGTTCGGACCTCGTTGGATGTTCTCACCGAACTGGATCAGATTCCCTTCCTGGGCTTCGGCAAGGAGGTCGAGCCCCTCCTCGACGTCGACCTCGCGGGCGAAGCCGTGCTTGATCAACGACGCAGCCGTGTTGTTGAACGTCATGCAGATCTGGCGCGGTGCGTCGCAGCCGCGACCGTTGTGGTCCATCTTGTGGCGGCAGTAGCAGATGCCGACGCCGCGATGCGAAGCGCCGCGAACGACCTCGCTCGCCCGCTCGTGGTCCAGGACTTGGATTCCGTTGTCGATCGGTAGGACCGTCTCTTGTACGAACACTCTGCCGAGCTGCGTCTGGCCTTCAGCGAAGAGCGCCTTGATGAAGTCCTCTTCCACGTTGAGGTATTGGTAGAACAGCTCGGAGAGCACCTTCTGGTCGAGATCGCCGCGCACGCGCATGAGGGAGAACTCGAAGAACCCGGCCATTGGTGGCGGCAGCGCGAAGGTTCGAGTGCCGTTGGCGGATTCCATGTCGAGCAAGATGGCGCGTCCCGCCAGTTCCTCGAGAATCGCCGTCGCCGCGGCCGGGGTCGTCTTCCAGACGCGGGCCGCTCGCTTGGCTGTGAACGGCCGAATGGGGAGGAGTGCCACGAGCCCGGCCTCTCGCTCACTGAACAGCATCTTCAGAATGGCGTAGAGGACGTCGGAAGGTGGCGCGCCCTGCGGGAAGCGGTTTAGGCGATCGACGAGTTGCTCGTATCCCGCTCTCACCGTCTGATGAGCCATCCGTGGCCTTTCCTCGCGTTGAGGAATCTAGTGTCCCTGATTCTCGGCCAGCGGTCTACTCCCGATTCGGTCGCGCGCCATCGGACCCCCGCTCCGCGCCCGCCCGGTAGCCGCACGCCCGGTCCGGTCGGGTAGGAGACCATTGGCGAGCCGCGGTCAGCGGGTTCTCGATCCATACGCGCGGAGTAGTCTTATGGGAGGCGGTCAACAACCACGTTCTCCGCAACGATGCCGAATGGGAGACATCATGGCGATAGGTCCGGTTCAGCTCTTCGTGCTCGGTTTCGATCACCCCGACTTCCACGGGCAGATTATTGACGAGCTCGAACGACTCAAAGAGAGCGGCACGATCCGTGTGATCGATGCACTTGCGGTCCACAAGGACGCCAACGGCGACGTCGAAGTCGCCCATCTCAGCAATCTCACCATGGACGAGGCCATTGAGATCGGCAGCGTCGTCGGCGCACTCGTTGGACTCGGAATCGACGGTGAGGAAGGCATGGAGATCGGCGCAGTCCTGGGAGCCGAGGCCGGGGCCGAAGGCCTCGAGGTGTTTACCGATGAAGACGCATGGGACGTCATCGAGGACATCCCGAACGACTCTGCCGCAGCACTGATCCTCATCGAACACCACTGGGCCGTGGGTTTGCGCGACGCGGTGGCCAGTGCGGGCGGCGTTCGAATCAGCGACGGCTTCATCGATCCAATCGACCTCGTCGCAGTCGGCCTCGTGGCTGAAGCAGAGGCCGAGGAGTACGAGGCGCTCGCAAACGCAATCTAACCCCAGGTTTAGAACCAACCCTCACAGAAAGGGACCTTGCATCATGCCGAGACCACGCAGAGTTGTACGGCGCACAGCGCGGCGCACGGGGCGGCGCACAGCGCGTCGTACGGCACCTCGACGCTGACGTACGCTCGACACGACTATCCAGACTGCATGAAGGGGCGCCCCCCAACCGCGGGCGCCCCCTCACCGCGCATCGCACTTTCACATGTCGGAGCGGAGGATCGTGGTCTCTCGCAGTGTTGTGACGGGGCCAATCGGCCAGCGACCCTGCGTTCACGATGCCACGGGCGTATCAGCTGCCGTCGGTCGCTCTCGATGGCGCCGCTCACTCCCTCAACGGCCGGCCTCGATCAACCCTCGAATGGACGACATCTTCAGAGAACCTCACCGAAGCGTTGCAGTGACCGCCTGAAATCGCAGCCGATATAGGCCGGCCGTCAGAGACGGGAGATCGGTGTGGCTCCGGGTACCCGGTGAGGACGGGTTCCTCTTCATCCTCGTCGGCCTCTGCTCCTCGATGCGTCACTGAGACGGCATACAGCACAGGCGGCCGGGTAGGCTCACGCCGATGACCGCTTCCCTTCCCACAGCTCAAGAGGGCTGTCTGCTGCTTGCCGACATCACCGGGTACACGGCCTACCTGCAGGGCACAGAACTCGAGCACGCTCAGGACGTTCTCGCAGATCTTCTGGAAACGATCATCGCTGGGATCGAACCGCCGTTCGACGTATCCAAGCTCGAGGGTGATGCTGTGTTCGCACACATGCCAGCCGCGCAGGTTGATCCTCCATTGTTGTTCGACACCATTGAGGCCACGTACTTCGCGTTTCGACGACGTCTGCGCGATGTAGTCCATGGAACGACGTGTGGCTGCAATGCTTGTGCTCTGATCCCGTCGCTTGACCTCAAGTTCTTCGTGCACAGCGGTTCGTACGTCGTGCGCCGGATCGGCAGAACCGAGGAGCTGACCGGTGCTGACGTCGTGTTGGTCCATCGGCTGCTCAAGGGATCGGCGCGTGATCGTGTCGGCAACGACGCCTACCTGGTTGTCACAAGAACAGCTCTCGACGCCATCGACGGCGACGCCGAAGCCCTCGGGTTGTCCGAACACCTTGAACTGCTCGATGTCGGTGACACGGTTGTCTTCATCGAGAATCTTCAGGACCGCTGGGAGGCCGAGGAGAGCCGCACCCGCGGCGCGGTTACACCGGAAACGGCCATCGGCTCGCTGGCGTTGGGCCCGTATCCGGCAACACCCCAGGAGCTGTGGCCGTGGTTCACAGATCCTCGCAGACGACTTGAGTGGCAGGAGGGCCTGACCGGGATCGACGAGTTCGTCGATGGCAGGCGCGGCGTCGGCACAGTGAATCACTGCGCCCACGGTGCGTCCGTGACGGTCCAGCAGGTTCTCGACTGGCAGCCTTTCACGTCGTTCACAACGCGTGACGAGACCGACGCCGTGGGTGTGGTGGTCACGAACACAACCGTGTTCACTCCTGATGACGGCAACACGAACGTGACGTCGTACTTCATGTGTGAACCAGAGCATGCCTGGCCTCAGGTCGAGGCGCAGCTTCGTCCGGCATTCGAGGGTGCCGGCCAACGACTCCTCGGGTTTCTGACTACTCACTCGGATCCGACCTAGGGCCCTCCGCCGCACGCCCGTCGCATCGGTGCAGGTGGGTTTGTCTTCTGTCTGGCTGGGACCTCAAGGCTGCACCGGACATGGGCGGTCCCGTGAGAGGCCCGAACTGCCCTTCTCTGCCCGTCGGAACCGGCCGGGACTCAACGCTCGGTCGCCTCACCATCGTCGCGCTCCCGTGTGTCCAAGTCCCAACGCTTCTCATTGGAGACGGTAATGCGGGAGGTTCTGGCCCAAACGGCGCGGTATGTCGCCGCGCTCTCCAAGTATGGCGTCGCGATCGCCGCCCGGCGCGACCGGGTCAACGCCCTCCAACACACTCGTGGACGTAGCAGGAGAGCGCCACACGGCAGTTCACTGGGAACCAGGCAGACCTCGAGCGAGCTTCCAGT
>CBFDAN010000093.1:0-7021 GCA_965602815.1 uncultured bacterium | reverse complement strand
CGTACCGACGACTTCACAGCTCGCGACAATGAGGCGAAGCGTGTCACAATCGTGACCGGATCGGCGCTTGCGGCCACGGCCTTCAGCATGCAGCGCTGGCGTGCCATGCGGACGTAGTCGCTGCTCGATTTCCGTTCCCGGACATAGGCAAGCGCTTGGTGACCGTTGAGCCGATGCCACCCGGGACGGATATCGACTTCGATCCAATCCTCACCCTCTCGTGCTGGCGAGACTTCGGTTTCAACCGAGTTTGTGGCGTACACACGGACACCGCCGAGCGCATCGACGAGGCGGACGAAACCCGACATGTTGACGAGGGCGTAGAAGTCGATATCGATCCCAAGGAGCAGCTCAAGTGTGTCCCTCAGTGCGGCCATCCCCGGATCTACCTCGTCGGGATAGGTCTCGGTCCACCGTCGGGTGAATGGATAAATGGCGTTGATCTGGTCGGGGAAACAGTGGCACGAAGTGAACAGGTCGGGCACGCCCTCCCCGTTGTCTTCGGTCCATGTCTTGCGCTCGTCCCACACCGTGAGTTGCTGCTCGAGGTCGATGAACGCAAGGTCGTACTCCGGCTTGAGCGGGACCTGAACCAGATTGCGCGGAATGCTCATGAGCGCGGCATGGCCGGTGACCGTATCGAGTGTGGCGACGATGATCGTGTCGGTCCGCAGGCCGCCGCGCCCCGGGCCGGCATCGCCGCCGGCGAGCAAGATCGTGATCCGGTCGACACCCTCAGTATCGACCGCCGGAACGAGATCGATCGCCGGAACCGGGTTTGAGATGATGTCTGGCCATGATGCGATCGCGACCGGATCTCCGAGGCCGGGGCGGAATATGAGATTCCTCGTCGACCGTGGCGTGACGACAACCGGGGCGTCAGCGAGCGCAGGGTCGGGAACCTCGATAGGTACGGTGTCGCCCGTGGTGGCGTCGGCGGTGCTCGGCGGCGCCTCCTCCGAGAGGATTGGTGCGGCTGGTTCACCGTCAACGAACACCGACTCGAGGAGGTCGATCGCCTCGAGATCATATGTCGCGAACACCACGTGAGGTGCCGCGACGGCCGTGATCGTGACCGAAAGCACGGCCACGGCAAGCCAACCGGGCCGCCTGCCTCTGAGCGCAACCCGGAACGCGTCGACAACAACGAAACCCCGCCAGACGAGGATTGCCAGATTGGCTGCTAACAGCCCCCACAACACCGAAGGTTGGACGAGCAATTCGACAATCCGAACCGCACCGCGCGACCACAGCGCGGCCGCGAGAGCGGCGAACACAACGGTTGGCAGGAACACGAGGACGGCGCGGCGAAGGCGGCCGCCGTACCACTGGCCGGCACCGGGAACGACGGCCGAGAGGAGCGCGGCAAGACCGGGTCGCTTCGCTTCCCCGGTGCGCATATCGGCCATACTCACCCGTTCCATCTCCAGCCTGCAGGGCGCCACAGTGGACTGCTCGGCGCCCCGTCGCCACGCGAAGTCAACGAACCAGGAACCGGATCGAGTTCCCGGTCAGCCAGCGCTCGCGTTGCACACAACGGCCTGATCCCCTTCCGCGGTTGTCGGGACTCCGGTGTGCCCAGGTGTCGTCATCGCGTCACCGCCTCACGTCAACTACACAGCCCAACGGCTGGAAACCTCAACAATCTGAGGCTAGCGATCGGCCTTGCTCGTGGAGTCCGGCTCACGGCGGTCCCTCGATGTGTCCACGGCCGAGCCGCGGGCGGTAGCCTGATTGTCATAGCCCAAAGGAGGTTGCGTGAAACTCGTCGAATGCGTCCCCAACTTCTCCGAGGGCCGAGACCATGACGTGATCGAGGCGATAACCGCCGAGATCGAAACGGTGGACGGTGTGGAGCTGCTCGATGTCGATCCCGGCGCCGCCACGAACCGGACCGTTGTCACGTTCGTCGGCTCACCGGAAGCGGCCGAAGAGGCTGCTTTCCGGGCCATTGCGAGAGCTGCTGAACTGATCGACATGACGCAGCAGACCGGTGAACACCCTCGAATGGGTGCGACCGATGTGTGCCCGTTTGTCCCGATCGAGGGCGCAACCTTGGAGGACTGCATCGAGATCGCCCGGCACCTCGGCGCGCGGGTTGGGACCGATCTCGGCATCCCGGTGTACCTCTACGAGCATGCAGCCCTCGAAGGCCGCCGTTCCCTAGCCGACGCTCGTCGCGGAGAATACGAAGGATTGGCGGCACGGACGGATGCGCCGAACTTCGGGCCCGACTTCAATCCATCGGCCGGAGCTACCGCGATCGGGGCTCGCCAGTTCCTCATCGCGTACAACGTCAACCTCAACACCACCGATCGCAAGCTTGCGCATCAGGTCGCCTCGGCCGTCCGAACGCTCGGCACGGCAACGCGCGACTCCGACGGGAAGATCATCAAAGACGAACACGGCAAGACGGTGTTCGCCCCGGGTCGCTTCGAGGAGGTCAAGGGAGTCGGCTGGTACATCGACGAGTACGACCGGGCCCAAGTTTCACTCAACCTCACGGACACGCAGGTTTCGCCCATGCACGAGGTTTTCGAAGCATGCCGCGAGGAGGCATCCGCCCGCGGCATGCGGGTGACCGGCTCAGAAATCGTGGGACTGGTGCCGCTCGAATCGATGCTTGCAGCAGGCGACTACTTCCTGACGGCGCAGGGTCGGTCCACGGCTGTCCCAGAACAGGATCGAGTCAAGGCCGCGGTGATGTCGCTCGGCCTCGACGAAATCACACCATTCGATCCAACGGCGAAGATCGTCGAGTACCGCTTCCGCGGTGAACCTGCCGGCCTGGTGCATCAGACCGTGGCCCAGTTCGCCGACGAACTCTCGAAGGATTCGCCTGCGCCGGGCGGCGGATCGGTCGCCGCACTGGCTGGAGCACTGTCGGCATCGCTGTCGTCGATGGTGGCATCGCTCACCTTCGCGAAGGTGGGAATGGAAGAGACGCGGCCGGCGATGCAATCGGCGGGCCGCGATGCCCAGGTGCTCAAGGACTGGTTCCTCGCCGCGGTCGATCGTGATACCGACGCATTCAACGCCGTGCTCGGTGCGATCCGCATGTCGAGGAAGACCGACGATGATCGCTCCGCACGCGAGGAAGCAATGGCAGCGGCGAACCTCGAAGCGACCCTCGTTCCCCTGGGCGTGCTAGAACGATGTGTGGAAGCACTCGAACTCGCCCGGGTCACCGCACTGGACGGCAACCCGAATTCGGTATCCGATGTCGGCGTCGCCGCGGCGTGTGCCGTCGCCGCAGCCGAGGGGGCTTCGCTCAACGTACGGATCAACCTTGACGGCCTCGAGGGCGATATCTCGGAGATCGTGGAACGACAGGAGGAGGCGCTCGGGAAGGCTCGCGAGATGGGCGCAGGCGTCTTGCGAATTGTGGACGAACGACTCTCCTAGAAGGCCCCGGATCCCGGCTTGCTACCAGCCGACGTGGACGCCTGCGGCGGTAACAAGGACGACCATCAGGCCTACACCCATCTGGGTCCAGCCGATGACTCGCGCCTCCACCGGAGGTCGGCTGAGTGACACGACCGCAACGAGGCCGACCGCTCCGATCGCCACGACGCCGAGCCACGGTACGATGCCCGCGATCGCTGCCACGGCCACCACGCCGGTGCACGCCGCCTGCACCACGTAGACCGTCGACGCTCCCGTCGGCCGTCCCTTGAGGCGACGGATCTGAGCGCGCACAAGAACGATCGCCGCGACATCGCGGGCTGCGAGCACGAGCCAGAGACCGAACGCCGGGCCGAGATCCCATCCGCTGCCGAGCGCGATGGCTGAGACGGTGGCACCCATAGCGATCGATCCCGAGAGTTCGGGTATCAATGCGCGGTTCTTGCTTCGTGCGTCGGCGCGCAATGCAACGAGTGCGAACGGGATCGCGACCAGGACCGGGATCCAGAACGGCCCTTCTGCAGTGAAGAACGCTCCGATCGTCCCGGCGAGGGCCAGTCCGCCGTAGAGCAGAGCGAAGGCAAGAGCGATGCGGGATCGTGGGAGCCATCGTCTGCGCACGAGGTCGGTCGAGAAGATCTTGATGGGACGCCGTGCGAGGAAGATGCCGAGGGCAGCTACCGACAGTTCCCATGCGGCGGCAGACGGTGCCACCAGCAAGCCCAGGAGGATCGGTTCGAGTGTGAAGCCCCATCCGCCATGCTCTGTCGGAAGAGCAATCGAGCGGATACGCGGTCGACTTGTCGAAGCCGTTCGGTCGGACTCGATTCCGGTCGATTCAAGCGCGTCGTTCACACCGGAATGATAAGGGGAGGGCAGCGTCGCCGGCCTCCAGTCGCCGGCTCGGATTCCTCCCCCTCCTCGGACTACTCCCCCGCGGGGTGAGAAACAGAACCGGCAATCGCAGTGGTGACACAGCAGGACCGGAGTACCGTTACGTGGTTATGGCCACTGTCATCTCCCGCATTCGCTCGGCGCTCCGGGCGAGGGGGCACACCGCGTTCCTTGCTGCGTCACTCCTTCTCGGAGTGCTCGTCGGCGTCGGCGCGGCACTCCTGGTGTGGGCAATGGAACTCGTCGGTCACAGCGTGTCCGAGACCGAAGCTTTCTTCGGACTCGGGAAATGGATCTTCCTGATCTCGATCCCGCTCGGCCTGCTAGCGGCGTGGTTGCTGAATCGATGGCTCGGACCAGACGTTTCTGGCGGTGGTGTCGCTGAAACCATGGTCGGGCTCAATCTCGAAGGCGGCTACCTGCCGACGCGCCTCGTGCCGGCGAAGATCATCGCAACCGCCGCCACCCTCGGCACCGGCGGCTCGGGCGGTCGAGAGGGTCCGATCGTCCTCATCGGTGGCGCCATCGGCTCTTCGCTCGCGCGATACACCCGATTCGGCCTGGACCAGGTGAAGAGCCTCGTCGCAGCCGGAGCCGGTGCCGGCATCGGCGCGAGTTTCAACGCTCCGATCGCAGGCATGATGTTCGCCCTCGAGGTCATTCTGAGCTCGTTCGCGATTCGTCACGTCAGCGCCATCGTCGTCACATCGGTCGCTGCGGCCGTCACGACCCACACCCTGGTCGGCGAGGAGACATTCCTGAGATCGCCGGCCTACGAGCTCAACGATCCTCGGCAGCTCATTCTCTATGCCCTTCTCGCGGTCCTCGCAGTTCTGTTCGGAACCTTCTTCCTCCGCGTGCTCGACATCACGAGTGTGGCCCGCCTCGCGTCGCGGATCCCGCCGTGGGTCCTTCCGATTGCCATGGGGATCTCTGTCGGGCTCATCGGCCTCCTCTATCCAGAGACCCTCGGTACCGGCCAGCAATTCCTCACCGAGCTCCTTGCACTCCGGAACCCCGGCGATTTCATGTGGTGGGCCCTGTTCATCATCGCCGCGCTGAAGGCCGTCACGGCTGCCCTGACCCGCAAGGGTGGCGGCTCCGCCGGCACGTTCATGCCGGCTCTGGTGATCGGCGGGGCCGTGGGGACGCTACTGGCCTTGACGAGCTGCACGGGTTTCGGGGCGGCGTCGAGCAGCGTCTCGGGCGGCGCCATGTCGAACGCGCCCATCGCCACTGGCTTCCACTGTTCGAGCCGGTGTGGACGTTCTCCCGCATCGACCCGGGTGCGTTCGCACTCGTCGGCATGGCGGCGGCGCTTGCAGCAACCGCCAGGGCCCCTCTCACAGCCGTCATCCTCGTGTTCGAACTGACGGGAAGCTACGGCCTCGTACTCCCGCTGATGCTCGCTGCCGCTCTCGCCACGCTGATCGGCGACCGAATCCACCCGGAATCTGCGTACACGATGAGCCTCGCGCGCAAGGGCATTCGCCTCCCGAAGTCCGAGGACATCGACCTGCTCGATACGGTTGACGTCGAGGAGGTCATGTCAGAAGTCGATGTTGTTGCCACCCCTGGGATGTCCATGGAGGAATTCGGAACACTCCTCGACCACACGCGGCATCACGGGATGCCGGTTGTGCTGGATCGCGATCTCGTGGGCGTCATCAGCGTCACGGACCTCGATCGAGTCAAGGGACGTGAGGCCGACACGACCGTTGGCGACGAGATGTCGCCGCATCCGATAACGGTCACACCCGACCTTCCCGTCTCGGTTGCCCTGGCACGCATGGCTTCGCTCGGCCTCGGGCGTCTCCCCGTAGTGGCCGACGACGACGCACGGCGCCTGATTGGGATGTTCCGACGCGAATCGGTGGTGAGGGCGTATCACCACGCTCTCGGGCTTGCCACGGGGCGGGAGCTCTACCGGGATCGCGTACGAGTCAGGGCACAGCCTGGAGCCGGCTTCTATGAATCGATGGTACGACGCGGGACGCCGATCGTCGGATGGCAGGTGAAGGACGTGCACTGGCCACAGGGCGCGATCCTCGTATCGATCCGCCGTGGGTCGTCCGTGTTGATCCCACACGGCGAAACGGTGATCGAGGTGGGCGACACGATCACGGTGTTCGGGACGGGTGACTCACGTGAAGACCTCGGTTTCCTGTTGGAGCCGACACGCGACTCAACCGGCGAATGGCAGAGGCCTACCACCGCGAGCTGAGTCCCACAGATCCCACCCGCCGAGATGGTCAGACCGCGTCGGTGATCAGCACGGCCCGCTCCTGGGAGATCAGGCCGGCTGGGATTGTTGTATCTCCGGCAATGAGGCGCTCAACCATCTCAGCCTTGTCGGACCCCGAGACGACCCACACGATCAGACCTGCCCCGTCGAGCACCGGACGGGTGAGCGTCATCCGACGATGACCTCGGTAAGGGTCGGTGATCGCCACGCGCTGGTGTTCAATCAGGAGGCCGGCATCGTGCGGCACGAGCGACGCCGTGTGACCATCGTCGCCGAGACCGAGATGGACGACGTCGAGCGACGGCGGGAGTTCGGATGCGTACCAACGGGCTGCGGCCTCGAGATCGGGGGCGTCAACCGGCATCGGATGGGCCCTTGCCGGGACTTGCTCGAGCAGCGTGTCGGCGAGCCCCGTCAGATTGCGATCGGGACTACCCAGCGGAGCGACCCGCTCATCCACCTGAAACACGTCTACGG
>CBFDAN010000092.1:0-7113 GCA_965602815.1 uncultured bacterium | reverse complement strand
GTGATGGGTCAGTCAGTAGTGGCACTCGTTGATGGAGCTAACCAGTACAGCGATAATCTCCCTGTCGACCTTGCGGAGGGTCGCCGTTCCGCGCATTGCGGACTCATACAGCACTTCGTGCGCGACAAGGGACCGCGGGTTCAGCGAGTGAACCGCCATGATGTGGTCGACCCGTTTGGACTTCGGGTCGACGACGCGGTCTCGCATCTCTCCGAGTTCGCCGTTCCATTCTTCGTCGTCGATGGTCTCAATCCAGCTCACATGGGCGACCTTACTTCTGAAGATCAGGCCAGAATCCACGTTGTGAAACGTGTCGCAGTGGTGGGCAGTCCGGGATCCGGCAAGTCGACGTTGGCGAAGACCATCTCGTCCGCCCTTGGGGTCCCACACCTCGAACTGGACTCTGCGTTCCACCAACCGGGCTGGACCGAGCTACCAACCGACGAGTTCCAGGATGCGGTCCGCACGTTCACCGATGGGGCCGAGTGGGTTGTCGACGGCAACTACACGAGTCACGGGATCACCGATCTCGTCTGGCCGCGAGCCGACACCGGAGGTGGATGCGTTTCTCGAGGCCGCAGTCAGAAGTCAGTAGTCCGTGCTCCGCACCCGACTACTCAGCTACTCGGTCCCACCCCAAAATTCGTCACACAATCTCCCTCATCGTTCCCATGCGGGTTGACGATGGCGACGGGGATTTGTGTGGTCCCTTCGAGAAGCCCGGAGACGAGACCCTGGTCGAGTTGACAGACGATGACGGGGTGATTCTTGGCCGACTCCCCGAACGGGCAGAAGCGGGTGACGAGTCGGTGTTCACCGGGTTGGGCTTCGACCTCGAACCCGACGCCCATCAACGCCTTGGCCACGGCGATCGCAGCCGCTTCGTATCCGGATTCGTCAGGGAACCCGATCTCTGACGCGAGTTCGCGTCCGTACTCGCGACCGATCTCGTCCGCGATCTCGGCCGCATTCTCGGGCGCAACACGTTCAATGACTCGGAGGAGGAGTTCTGTGAGGAGGTCGTACCGTCGCGCCGGGAACTGAACCGACACATTCTTTCGGGTGGGTTCGTAGTGCTTCGCTGGACGACCTGCACCCGGGCCCGTCCGGCCCGCGGGCCTCTTTCGCGTCACCTGAAGGTATCCGTCGGCGACGAGTCGATCGAGATGGTGGCGCGCCACGTTCGAGTGGATATCAAACAAATCAGCGATCTGGGAGGCGGTGACCGGTTCGAGCGACTCGCGAACCGTGACGTAGATCCCGCGACGAGTCGCGTCGCCAAGTGTGGCGGCGAGGTCGGCAACTTGTTGATCGAATGCTTCGGTATCCATGCCGTTCCTGTCGAGATTCTGGATGACCGGCCCTCACTATAGTTTCTATCCACTATCTCGATAGGAGTTGTTCGTGGTGGATGTCGATGTGCTCCGAGCCGCCATCGGGGCGGTTCAGGATCCGGAATTGCACCGAAGCTTGGACGATCTGGGGATGCTCCGCGACGTGACGATCGGTCCGGACGGTTCGGTGCATGTGATGGTGGCGCTCACCGTTCCCGGATGCCCGTTGAAGGACACCATCACGGCTGACGTCACCGCAGCCGCAATGGGCGTGGAGGGTGTGGCCGGTGTAAACGTCGAGTTCACGAATATGAGTGATGCGGACCGCGCGGGTGTCGTCGAGCAGGTCAGGGGAGCTGCCACTCGGGAAGTGACGATCGGCAAGGCCGGCTCGAAGACTCGAGTCATCGGCATCTCGTCCGGCAAGGGCGGTGTCGGAAAGTCATCGGTTTCGGCCAACCTTGCGGTTGCGCTTGCGGCGCGGGGAAATCGCGTCGGGCTCATCGACGCCGACGTGTGGGGCTATTCGATTCCGAAGATGCTCGGTGTCGACCGCCAACCCGTGGTTCTCGACGAGATGCTGATTCCGCCGGAGGCCTACGGCGTAGCGGTGATGTCGATGGACTTCTTCATTGCTCCGGACCAGGCCGTGATCTGGCGAGGTCCGATGCTGCACAAAGCACTCGAGCAGTTCCTCGTCGACGTGTTGTGGGACGAACCGGATTTCCTCCTTATCGACATGCCTCCGGGTACCGGAGACGTTGCGATCTCGCTCAGTCAGTTCCTTCCGCGCTCCGAGACGATCGTGGTGACGACGCCACAGCCGACTGCCGAGAGGGTTGCGGTCAAGGCTGGCCTCATGGCCGAGAAGGTCAACCAGGATGTGCTCGGTGTGGTCGAGAACATGTCGTGGTTCACCGGCGATGACGGGAAGCGATATACGATCTTCGGAGAAGGAGGCGGTGCTGCACTTGCCGAGCATCTCAAGACCGACCTGCTGGCGCAGATCCCGTTGGAGCCGACGGTTCGAGATGGTGCGGACCGCGGTCTGCCGGCGGTGGCCGTTGACCCGGACGGCGCAGCGGTCGCGGCATTCAATCGTCTGGCGCAAGAGGTCGAGGATCGCAAGCCGCAGGTGCGCACTCACCCTGAACTCATCGTCAACAATTGATCGTTCCAAATTCCACTACACAGGAGAATGGTGACATGTCCGACATGATCAGGGAGACCGTCAAAGTCCGCTTCGGGATGGCGGCGACTCGAGAGCTCGAAATCGAAGTCGAGCCGGGTCACAACATCTCGAGCGAGTTCGAAGCGGCCGTGAACGACGGAGCCGATCTCCTGTGGGTGACAGATACTCGTGGACACCAGCACGGGATCGTCCTGGAAAAGGTTGCGTTCGTGGAGATTGAGATGGCGAGCCGTCGGGACGTCGGGTTCTCCGGAGCTGATTGACTCGCGTCGAACGATCGAGTGGACAGATCCGCTGGGGCTTGGGAGCGTCTAGCTCGCTGCTTGGCGTTGACGACGACGTTCGGCCAACCAGCGCTTCCTGAGGCGACGTCGGTCGTCTTCGGCATAGGCACCCCAGACGCCGGCTTCCTGGTTGGTCTCCAGCGCGTACTGGAGGCATTCTTCCTGCATGGAGCAGGCGGAGCAGATTGCCACTGACTGGCGAATCATGTCGGTGGCGGGACCTGTTGTTCCGATGGGGAAGAACAGCTCGGGATCGGAGTCACGACAGGCGGCCAGTTCACGCCAGTCGGTCAGGGTTAGCACGGTAGTGTCTCCTTGAAACGGATTCCTATATGGCCTCGTGAATGTGAATCAGTTCACAAGATGCCCCGCATGTACAACAGCTCTCGGCGGGGTGAGCGGTAGTCTATTGCCACGACCTGGAAGGGCGCAAACGATTTGTAAATATGGGACTTTGGTCCCGGTAGCCTCCCCCACAGTCAACCGGAGTTGGAGAACATGACCATCCAGGAGCAGCTGGCCGCGGAGCAGAAGGCGGCCATGAAGAGCGGGGATCGCGCAACCCTCAACGTGATTCGGCAAATCCAATCAGAGATCGCTGTAGCCAAGGCCGCACCCGGGTTCGACGGTGATGTTGACGACGACCTCTACTTGGCCACGATTGCGACCTACGTCAAACGGATGGAAAAAGCTCGCAACGAGTATGCCGACCTGGGTGAACGTGGCCGTGATCAAGCAGAGAAGCTTGCTTTCGAGATCGACTACCTGTCTGCCTACCTCCCGCAGAAGCTGGACGAAGCGGCGACCCGTTCCGTCGTCGACCAAACGATCGCAGACCTGGGAGCCACCGACCCAAAGATGACCGGTCAGGTGATAGGTGCGGTAATGAAGAGCGGAGAGGACTTGGATGGCGCGCTGGTGGCTCGTCTCGTGAAGGATGCTCTCGCTGCGGACGAATAGCCAAGCACGAGACTCTAGACCCGAGACCGAACCGGACAGACACTCAGAGCCGTCTTTCGGTTCCGTGTCTCGTGCCTCAACCGCATCCTCCGCCAACCACACCGACGGCGGTGTGGTGCCCCAGGCAGGAATCGAACCCTCGCCCCGTCTGGTGGGTGGACGCGGACGTTGACGTCGGGCACGGGGTGGATCCATTGGGAGGTAAGGGGGAGTGTCGGATGCCGGCTCCGAATCCCGATCCCGTAGAGGGATCGGGGGGTGAGGATACCTTCGGTATTCTGGTGCCCCAGGCAGGAATCGAACCCTCGCCCCGTCTGGTGGGTGCACGCGGACGTTGACGTCGGGCACATGGCGGATCCATTGGGAGGCAAGGAGCAGTGTCGGATGCCAGCTCCGAATCCCGATCCCGGGGAGGGATTGGGGGGTGAGGAAACCGACGGTGTTCTGGTGCCCCAGGCAGGAATCGAACCTGCGCGCCCGGCTCCGGAGGCCGGCGCTCTATCCCCTGAGCTACTGGGGCGCTTCAAACGATTGTAACCTCCGGGTCCTCACAACTCCCCTAGGTGGATTCTCCCAATGTCCCTTTTCTCAGACCTCTCCGAACTCTTCGGTGACGCGTTCACCGCTGCAGGTGTTGACCGGTCGGCCGGCCTGGTCGTGCCGTCGCAGCGTCCGGAGCTCGCGCAATACCAATGCAACGGTGCACTCGCTGCGGCCAAGGAGATCGGCAGGAAGCCGCGCGACCTCGCGCAGTCGGTGATCGACGGCCTTGCTGACCGATCAGCATTCGCGTCGCTCGACATCGCAGGCCCGGGTTTCATCAACATCATCGTCACCGACGACTGCCTCGCTCGTTACGCGCAGATGATGGAGGACGACGATCGGAGCGGCATTGCCGTGCCGGAGCCGCGACGCAAGGTGATCGTCGACTACGGCGGCCCGAACATGTCGAAGTCGATGCACGTCGGGCACCTCCGCGCCTCGATCATCGGTGAGAGCCTCAAACGACTCTTCCGCGTCGCCGGTCACGAAGTTGTCGGTGACATCCACATGGGCGACTGGGGTATGCCGATCGGCCAGCTGATCATCGAACTCGAACGGCGACATCCCGACCTTCCATACTTCGACGCGGCGTTCACAGGCCCGTACCCGGAAGATTCGCCGGTCACTCTCGACGATTTGTCGGAGATGTACCCGATCGTGGTCGAGCGGTGCAAAGACGACCCGGAAGAGGCTGAGCGTGCACGTCAGGCCACGTTCGACCTGCAGAACGGCCGGCCCGGCTACCTCGCGCTGTGGAGCCACTATCACGACGTCTCAGTCGCCGAACAGAAGAAGGACTTCGAGGATCTCGGCGTCGAATTCGATCTGTGGCGCGGGGAGAGCACGGTGCACGATCGTCTTGCTCCGCTGGTCGACCGGTTGATGAACGCGGACGACCTCGCTCGCGAGTCGGACGGAGCGCTAATCGTCCACGTCGAACAGCCAGACGACAAGAAGGAGATGCCGCCGCTCCTGCTGACTCGTTCCGACGGCTCATACCTCTACTCCACGACGGACCTCGCGACACTCGATCAGCGAGTGGAAGAGGGCTACGACTTGATGCTCTACGTTGTTGATGCGCGTCAGGCTTTGCATTTCGAGCAGGTCTTCAGGGTTGCCCGGATGTCCGGCATCGCACCGGACGAAGTCGGGCTCGAGCACATCGCTTTCGGGACGGTCAACGGATCAGATGGAAAACCATTCAAGACGAGAGAGGGTGGAGTTCTCCGCCTCACCGATCTCGTGAACATCGTGACCGACGCGGCCCGGAACCGACTCGATGAGGCGGCGATCGCTCAGGACTACCCGGCGGAAGAGCGAGAGCGGATCGCCATGCAGGTAGGGCTTGGGGCGCTGAAGTTCGGGGATCTCTCGAATCATCGAACCTCCAACTACATCTTCGATCTTGAGCGCTTCACGTCGTTCGAGGGCAAGACCGGCCCGTATCTGCAGTACGGAGCAGTGCGGACCAAGTCGATTCTCCGTCGCGCTGCAGATCTCGGACTCGAGCCGGGTCCGATCGTCCCCCCGACGGTGAAACAGGAACGGGACCTGATCATGCGCCTCCTGCTGCTGCCCGAGATTGTCGAACGTGCTGCCGAGGTTCGCGCCCCGAATGTGCTCACCGAGTACGCCTTCGAACTCGCGACCGACTTCAACCGGTTCTATGAGGCATGCCACATCCTTCGGGAGAAGGATTCGGCCCGTTGGGCGTCCTGGCTCTCGCTGGTCGATCTCACCCTCCGCACCCTCGCTCTCCTGCTCGACACTCTCGGCATAGAAGTCCCGGAACGAATGTGATGGAGATCCGAGACCCGAGACTTGAGACCCGAGACTCGCTCAACCGACCTGTCTCGTGTCTTGTGTCTCGTGTCTCCTCTGTGAACTATTCCGCTACTCCGCTACTCCACTACGACTCACTCCCCGGGGCACTCACATGACCGCCGTCCCGCGTTCTCTCCTCCCGGACAACTCTGAGATCGTTGACGGGCGGCTGGTCATCGGGGGGATGGACGTGCTCGAGCTTGCGGCTCGCCATGGGACTCCGCTGTTCGTCTATGACGAAGAGCAGATGCGGTCCCGATGCCGCGAGGCGGTCGCGGCGTTCGGCGACGGCGTGGCATACGCCACGAAGGCTTTCATGACAACAGCAATGGCCAGGCTCGCATACGAAGAGGGGATGCGGCTCGACGTTGCCACAGGCGGTGAGCTCTTCGTGGCACTCCACGCAGGCATCCCCGCCGACCGATTGGTTCTTCACGGCAACAACAAGTCGGTCGAGGAGATCGCAACTGCTCTCGACGCCGGCGTGGGCCAGATCGTGATCGACTCCTTCGTCGAGATCGACCGCATCGAGGCGCTTGTCGAGGCTGGCGCTCCACCACCCGGTGTTCTCGTCCGGCTCACTCCCGGGATCGAAGCGCACACCCATGAGTACCTTCAGACAGGTATCGCCGACTCGAAGTTCGGGTTCGGCCTGGCGTCGGGGGATGCATCCGCAGCTGTGGCGCGGATCGACGCGTCACCGGCGATGGTCCTCGAAGGGGCCCACGCACACATCGGCAGTCAGGTGTTCGACGCAGATTCCTATCGAAGAGCAGTGGCCGTGCTCGCCGAGTTCGTCGTGCCGCTCGATCTCCCCGAGTTCTCGATCGGTGGCGGGCTCGGCGTCGCCTATGTAGCCGGCGAGGAGGCTCCGTCGATCACCGAGTGGGCGGACATCGTGATCCGGGCCTGTCGCGAGGCGGGAATCGGCTCTCGCGTGACCGCCGAGCCCGGCCGCTCGATCGTTGCGGGCGCA
>CBFDAN010000091.1:0-7149 GCA_965602815.1 uncultured bacterium | reverse complement strand
ATGCCGAATCCGATAGTGACAAGGAACGCATAACCAACGATGACGGCGATCGATCCCGCCAGACCGAGTTCCTCTCCTATCGCTGCGAACACGAAATCGGTAGCGGCGGCGGGTATCAGATCCGGACGTCCAAGCCCGAGACCGGACCCGGTCAAGCTCCCGCTCCCCATAGCGAATAGTCCCTGAGCGGTCTGATAGCCGGCGCCGGCATAGTTGGCGAACGGATCGATCCAGGCCTCGATGCGGACCTGGACGTGGGAGAACATCGTGTACGCCAAGCCTCCGGCGACTGTGACGAGGACGAGACCCGTGCCGAGGTAGAAGCCGCGCCCGGTTGCCACATAGAGCATTCCGATGAACAGTCCGAACAGGAGAAGAGAAGCGCCGAGATCGCGCTGATAGACGAGAACGATGAAGGCCACGCCGGCGGCAACAATTACCGGGCCTAGGTGTCGCGGCTCAGGAATCCTGAACGGGCCCACCTTCCGGGAGACGGTCGACATCGCCTCTGATCGATCTGCGAGATACGACGCGAGAAAGATCGTGAGGAGAACCTTGGCGACCTCGCCGGGCTGGAACGACAAGGCGCGTGCGGCAAACGGAAGATCGACTCGAACCCAGAGACGGGAACCGTTGACGACCGCACCGTGGATTGGCCACGATGAGGGGAGGAGGGGGAGGAGCAGGAGGACCATTGCTGCGGCCAGGAAGAGATAGCGGTAGCGTCGAAGAACAGCGACGCCGGAGGACCTGAGCAACCATACGACGGCCGCTCCTGCGAAGCATGCGAACACGAGCCACCACCGTTGAAGGGCAGCGAGTTCCGAGTCGAGACGGAAGACCTCGATGGTTCCGAGTGCGCTCAGAAACGTCGCGATCGGGAGAATCATCATATTCGCGTTCGGCGCCCACAAGCGGAAGGCGACGTGGATCGATCCAAAGGCGAGGGCAAACGATACGAAGGTGAGGGCGACGGCCGAATCGAGCCATACACCGGCGGCGAACTGAACCATCGCGACTCCCACCGACGCCAGCACGGTCCCGGCGAGAACGAACACCGCTTCGGTGTTGCGCGTCATGGCCCCGCGTCGACGATGGCCACAGTGATGTTGTCGATCCCGCCGGCAGCATTGGCGGCTTCGATGAGGCTCCATACCGTGGCTTCGAGGTCGCTCTCGGCGGCGAGGATCGCTTCGATGTCGCCGTCGCTCAGCATCGAGGTCAGACCGTCTGAGCAGAAGAGCACACGGTCACCATCTTGAAGACCCAACTCTTCGGTGTCGATGACCACAGGGCCGAGGCCGAGCGATCGAGTGAGGAGGTGGCGCTGAGGGTGCGTATCAACGTCCTCGTCCTTTATGTGTCCGAGTGCGACGAGATCCGCGACGACCGTGTGATCGGAGGTGACCCGCTCGAGGTCCCCGTTCCGGAGGAGATAGCAGCGGCTATCCCCGACGTGTCCGATGGTCGCAGATCCATCCTCGGAGAACAGCCCGAGTGTCATCGTGGTTCCCATGCCCGCCAGGTTCGGCTCGTCCGCAACACGCTCCAGGATGGCGGTATTGGCGGCCAGGACGCGTTCGGCCACTTCGATGTCTGCATCAGTAGCCTGTTCGGTCGCCGCCGCGAGGCCCAAGGTGCTGGCGATGTTTCCTGCGACGTGGCCTCCCATGCCATCTGCAACACCGGCAAGCAGCGGGCCATCAGCGGCCCCCGAAGACTCGGGGAATACCGAGTCCTCGTTGCGTTCGCGGATCCGGCCTTGGTGCGTGCCGGTCGCCCAGATGTATCTCATCTCACCTCGAGGATGGTCTTGCCAATCTGGACGGTATCGCCCTGACCGGCGGGCGTCGGTGCGTTGATGCGCCGCCCGTTGACATAGGTCCCGTTCGTGCTTCCGAGATCGTGTACGAGCGTGCCACCGTCGCTGCTTTCGACTCTGGCATGGAATTCGGAAGCGTAGGGGTCGTCTATGACTACGTCCGCGTCCGGGCTGCGGCCAATGGTGTGTCCAGCAGGGCGGAGCCGAACGGTCGATCCCTTCTTTGCATCGCCTCGCAGCAAGATCAGTTCCCGCCCTCCCTTGGACTTCCTGATCGATGGGCCACTGCCGATGTGGCTTCGGATTGCGAGCGCAGCCTGCCAGAGGAAGAGGAAGATCAGGATCAGGAAGAGGATCTTGAGCGCGTTGAGGATCAATGCCGGCATCAGCGCCTCACAATCGCCGGAACACGAAGTCGATGTCACCCATCGTCACCGTGTCACCGGGAACGAGTGGGTGCGGGTCGTTGCCGATCCTTTCGGCGTTGACGTACGTTCCGTTGGCGGAAGACAGGTCTGCGATCGTGGCCTCCTGGCCGGTCCTCACGATGATGGCTTGTCGCCGCGACAATTCGGGTATGGCGACGACGATGTCACCCTCGACGGCGCGACCCATGATCGAGCGATTGTCGGAGACTGCCAAAACGACGGGAGGGACGGCCGATATCAACTGAGCCCACGCCTCGATCTCCCCCGGTTCGATCGAGCCGGCGCAGTCGGCGAGACCTCTCGGCACGGAACCGTCGGTGACAACCTCGACGGCGATCGGGCCGTTGATCCGCCACGCCTGGCCTGCCGCGAACTCCTCGATGGCGCGAGTGAGTTCGAGTTCCAAATCGTTCATGTCGATCGTCGGCGGGAGGTCGGACGGATTCACCCGGATTGACCAGCGATTCGGGATCTCGAGCCCGGCGTCACCGGGAGCGGCGACGAAGTCCGCTTGTCGCATCAGGCGGTCCGCCATGTCGACGGGGTGCATCTTGCCGCGAAACACGGCTGCGGTTGCCCCATCGACGAGGCGTTCAAGGCGCCGTTCCATTTCACGAGCGATTCGCATGATGCGATTGTATGGGTTCAAGCGAGTTCGGTGACGCACGGCGGCATTCAGGTGGCCACATAGAGAGGTATTCATCGCCCGTGGTAGCCTTTTGATCCCGCGGGCGAGTGGCGGAATTGGCAGACGCGCAGGTTTCAGGAATCTGTGAGGTAATACTCGTGGGGGTTCAAGTCCCCCCTCGCCCACACCTATGGCGTATCCCTCTTACGCGCCGGTCCGTCGGCAGCGGCGCAGACGCTGGCTGCTGGCGATCCTGATTGCGCTCATCATTGTTGCCATCGTGGTTCTCGCAGTCCGCCGCCGAACGGAGGCGCGGGGAGTCGCTGATTATCTGGCCGTGGCTCAGGAAGTCGCTCACGAGCAGGCAGCGACGGCGAATGCCCTGGAGTCGATGCTTCTGGCGATCACCGACATTCAACGTCCTGAAGTCATGAGGAGCCTGGAGGCGCTCCGGGTGTCGTCGGAGGCCTCAGCAGAGACCCTCTCCACTGTGCAGGTCCCGACTGCGGCGGGCGAAGCTCACGGCTATCTGGTTGCGGCGGTTGGATCGTGGAATAGGGGCCTTGCCCTGCTTGATGACTCCATCATCCTCGTCCTTGACGAACCGGCCGAGGCCGGCGGGACCGACCAGCTGCAGGTTTCATTCGACTTCCTGAGGATCGGTGACCTCGCATACACCCAGTTCCTCGAGGCGACGGAGAGTTTGGACGATTCCATTGCGGTTGGCGATATCGAGGTTGTCGCCTTCACGGGCGAGGAGCGTGCAGTCGCATACGACGCTCAGTTCGTCACGCTCCGGCTCACGTCGGTGTTCAAACTCGGCGAGCTTCATGATGTTTCGGTGACGGCTGTCACGCAACCGGAACCGCTCGGCGAGCGGAACAATGTCCCGGTGGTTCCACACAGTGAGCAGTTCAGTGTTCAGGCGGTTGTGGCGAATCAGGGCAACGAACCCGAGCAACAGGTGACGGTCGATCTCGAGCTGATTCCGACTGGATCTTCGGAGAGTCCGGTAGCAGTGAAACAGACGGTCGCCAACCTCGAACCGGGCCAGGCCAAGACACTGGTTTTCGACACGCTTGAACTCCAGCCGGGCGGGCTCTATGAGTTGGTTGTCACAACTGGAGTTGACAAGGACGACGACCCAGAGAACGATTCGTGGCGGATGGTCTTCTACCGAAATGAGAACGCGTGAGCGACTGGCTGGTCGTCGTCATTGTTTCTCTCGTGGTGGTGCTGGCGGTGTGGCAGACATACCAACTCCAGCAGATCCGCACGAAGGTGGATGCAGTCCCGCAAGACGGAAACGTGTTCAACCTGATCGATTCGACAACCGGCCGCCTGGGCCGAGTCGAGGCGGGCCTGGCAGTGGTGGACCAACGCTTGCAGGACGTGGAGGCGAAGATGCCGCATGCGGTCACCCGCACCGCGGTGATCACATACGATGCCTTTGGGAACATCGCCGGACAGCTCTCGCGTTCGATTGCGCTGTTGAGCGAGACGGGCGACGGCGTTGTTCTGTCGATCCTCGTCTCTCGTGAAGAGACGCTGTTCTTCACGAAGGAGATCCGTGGCGGGGTCGGGAGTGAACAACTCTCTCCGGAAGAGGATCGCGCCGTAGCCCGTGCGATGGGCCGGTAGCATTCCACCATGATCGACGTCGGAATTCTTCGCGACCGCCCACAGGTCCTTGCTGCTGCCCTTAGCCGTCGCGGTGTTGCGCTCGACGTCGGGGCGCTCGCTGAAATCGACGCGGCGCGGCGTACCGCACGTGCCGACGCTGAAGGGATGCGGTCCCAGCAGAAGGACGTCGGGAAGTCGATTGCGAACCTCAGCGGTGATGAGAAGGCGGCGGCGATCGCCGAGGCGGGCGAACTCTCAGAGCGATACAAGGCTCGAGTCGCTGAGGCCGACGACCTCGATGCTCGCTTCCTGGAGCAGTGGGTCACTGTGCCAAATCTCGCAGACGAGACGGCTGCAGATGGGTTCGAAGAGGAAGACTCCATCGAGATCACTCGGTGGGGCGAGCCAAGAGAGTTCGACTTCGACGTGAAGGATCACGTCGACCTGGGCGCTGCGCTCGGGATCATCGACATCGAGCGAGCAACGAAGATCTCGGGGAGCCGCTTCGGGATGATCAAGGGCAAGCTCGCACTACTCGAGATGGCGGTGGTGCGATGGTCGATGGACGTTCTCTCTGCCTACGGATTCACGCCGGTCGTGCCACCTGTTCTCGTCCGGGAGCAGGCGCTGTTCGGGACGGGATTCTTCCCGGCCGAACGCGATCAGGTCTATTCGGTCCAGGAGGACGACCTCTACCTTGTTGGTACCTCGGAAGTGCCGCTCGCGGCGATGCACGCCGACGAGATCTTCGCGGCCGACGAGCTGCCGTTGCGCTATGCCGGATTTTCGACGTGCTTCCGCGTGGAGGCCGGTACCTACGGGAAGGACACGCGTGGCCTGTTCCGCGTGCACCAGTTTGACAAGGTTGAGATGTTCTCTTTCGTGAATGCCGACCGCTCTCGCGAAGAACACGAGTTCCTGCTCGCGCGCGAGGAAGAGCTCGTTCAGGCGCTGGAGATTCCGTATCGGGTTGTGAACGTGGCTGCGGGTGACCTCGGCGCTTCCGCGGCGAAGAAGTACGACATCGAAGCTTGGTTCCCCGGGCAAGAGCGATACCGGGAAGTCACGTCGACGTCGAACACAACGGACTATCAGTCGCGGCGGCTCAAGGTACGGGTCAAGGATGTGGATGACAAGAACCGTCTCGTGCACACGCTGAACGGCACGGCCGTGACGGGTCGGGCGCTTATCGCCCTGGTCGCTAACCACCTGCGGGCCGCCGGGTCGACCACCCCCCCGGAAGCCCGGCGCCCCTCCCCCGGCTTCGATTTCATGGCCTTGGCGGGGCCGCTGCGCGGCCCGGCCTACCCCATACCCCGTACCCCGTGGTCCCCGCCGAATGCTCTGTCCCCCCGGCCGGCGGACGGGGCGACGCGAGGGAGAGCTAGCGACGACGCAGGGCGGCTTTGAGTCGCCGGTCGCCGGTCTTGTGTCCCCCCGGCCGGCGGACGGGGCGACGCGGGGCAACGATAGCGACAACGCAGGGGGGCCTTCTCTACGCGGTCCAACTACTTCCTACTGGTCGCGAGGCATTCATGTCTAACGGGGACGTGTTCGCCGACATCGCAGGACGATATGACCGGCTGAACTGGCTTCTCTCGCTGGGGCGGGATCAGGCCTGGCGGAAGACGGCGATCGACCGTCTTCCGGACGGCCGGATCCTCGATCTAGGTGGGGGGACCGGCGCCGCAAACGAGGCATTTGGGGGACGCGAGGTGATCGCTCTCGATCCGTCGCCCGAGATGCTCGCGCTGAACGATGCGCCCCATCGGCTGGTGGCTGCCGGGGAAGCACTTCCGTTGGCGGACGACTCCTTTGACGCCGTCTTCTCGGCCTATGTGTTCCGCAACCTCGACTCGGTGGATGAGACCCTCAGTGAGATCCATCGAGTGCTGCGGCAGGGCGGGATGGCAGGGATCGTCGACCTCGGCCGTCCCAAGGGGTCGGTCCAGCGGTCGATCCACCGCGCAGGTACATCCGTGGTCCTCCCTGTTGCAGGGATGACGATCGGAGCGCGTGAAGAGTATGCCTACCTCCACCGGACGCTCGACAAACATCCGCCCCCGGAGGCGCTGCTCGGGTCGTCCCCGCTGCGCCTCGTCGACACGTGGCGCCTCGGCCCCATGGGTTTTGTCTGGGCTGCGATCCTCGAGAAGGAGTGACCAGGCCCGGCTTCGCTGGATGTAGTCAGTAGTCCGTCGCCCGTCGCCCGCAGTCACGCGAGGTGATCCGACGCCATAGGGTTTACGGGATACGGAGAACTGCCCCATATCCAGCGGGTGTGTGCGGTGGGTTCTCGCCAAGGCAGCCCCCTGCAGATTCGCGGGGGCGAATCCGCGTCCCTCCACTCCGTGGGAGGACGAAGAGAGGCAAGCCGTGCACCCGCCGTCGAACGGCGGTATCCGGCGCGTCCCGGGACGTTGACTCCGACCGGGCGATCCCGTAACACCCGGGAAGGGCCGCTTAGGGCTGCTTCCTTCCGGACCTGACCCGATTCGCGATTTCCCGCCGTTGCAGGACCCGATCTTCAACACCAACTAATCCCGGCGCTAGTCCCGAATACCAACCGCCCTCGGGCGGGAATTCGGCCCCGCATGAAGAGGGTTTCGAGTACAGGGCACCCCTAGCGCCCCGCCTAGCACGGTCCG
>CBFDAN010000090.1:0-7176 GCA_965602815.1 uncultured bacterium | reverse complement strand
AGACCCGAGACCCGAGACCCGAGACACTCGGCAGAGCTCATCGGCGCCTGCTGGCCCCCAAGGCCCCCTCTGCGACCGAGCATCCGCTCGGCCGCGTCTCCCCCACCTGCCAGTGGGAGAGACGAAGCGAGGACACATGGCCCGCGACGAATCTCGGGCCCCCGGGGCTGGAAGCTCTCAAACGCGAGAAACCCCGAGGGAGTCCGGCTTTCGCCTCGCCCTCTCGGGGTTCTCAATCAAAACGACTTCCGCCATTTCGAAATACCTCCGACTCCGGTTTGACCCTTCGTCTTCGGCGTCGGCTCGGTTCCTCCGGACTCCGGTTCTACCCTTCGCCCGTCGGCCGGTGCCGGTCCGCGCAGAACCCGAGGGTTCCAATCGGACACCGCTCCACCTTGCGGCAGTTCGGCGTGACTCATCGGGATCTGGGCGGCCCCGACGGCCACTGGCATCTAGCTCCGAAGAGAGAGACACCAATCCGGGAAGCCGACCGAAGCCGGTCACCCGGAGATCCGTCCGGCCCTGCGCCTCGGAAGTCGCCCTCCGCTGCGCCGGTGGGCCCGAGGGCCCTTCGTCCGGATCACTCGTCCGGCCGAAGCCGTTCGAGCGAGCGGGAACCTACGGTCGAACGGCCCACGGTGTCAACCGATTCGGCTGGTCTCTTTTCGCGTGCTTGCCCGACTTTTCCCGCTCTTCCGAGACAACTGAGTTACACGGCTGTGGTTCGTGTCACACCCGTGCCGTATAGTCGTCCCCATGACCTCCAACACGCAGGATCGAGGAAACGGCAACACGGGCCTCAAAAGCCTGTCGCCATCCCGAGCCAGCGACTACAAACGCTGCCCGCAGCTCTTCAAGTTCAGCGCGATCGACCGAATCAAGACACCTCCGACGGTGTACCAGGCACGAGGGACAACCGCCCACCTCGCCCTCGAGCGGCTCTTCGAACTGCCGTCGGCGGAACGCACCCCCGAACGCCTCTTCGACATATTCCGGGAGGCATGGCAGGAGATCAAGCCGACCGACTACCCCGATCTCTTCGACGATGTCGAATCTGAACGTGCCTGGGGCATCGAGAGCCTCGCGATCCTTGCCAACTACTTTGCGGTTGAAGATCCGACCACGCTCGAGCCGCTCTCCCGCGAGCTGGACATGACACAGGCCGTTGGCAACATGACGATCCGCGGCATCCTCGACCGTATGGAAGAAACGCCGGAAGGTCTCGTGATCACCGACTACAAGACCGGGAAGGCTCCCCCGGAGCGCTACGCGATGTCGGCGTTCTTCGCACTCAAGATCTACGCCTTGCTCATCCGCATTCGCGAGGGGCGGACACCGGTCGCGCTGCGTCTCATGTACCTCAGTGGCCCGACGGTCTACGAGGTTCCCGTGAACGACGCACAACTCGACGCCATGGAGCGTCAACTCGAGGCGCTGTGGGCCGCGATCGAGCGCGCCATCGAGACCGACGATTTCCCGACTCGCACCGGGGTGTTGTGTGACTGGTGCGCCTACCAAGACATCTGCCCTGCTTTCGCGAACGACAATGGGAGCGACGCCTGAACACCACGATCTGGACCATCGGCCATGGGGACCGCTCGTTCGACGATCTTGAGCGGCAGCTCGCCGGCCTCGGCATCACGATGATCGTTGACGTCAGGAGCGAGCCGGACGATCCGCGAGCACCGGAGTTCAATCGGCGCCGCCTCGAGGAGCTCGCAACGGCTGCCGGAATCGGCTACCGATGGATGGGAGCATCGCTCCACCATGATTCAGCGACCGACATGGCGAGCGGCCTCGATGACCTCATCGCGTTGGCATCCGTGTCCTCGACGGTGATCCTCGGTCGTGAACCGGAGGCGAGTCGCTGTCGCCGGTCCACCGCAATAGCCCCGGCCCTGCAAACTCGCGATGTCGAAGTCGTGCACATACTGCCCGACGGCGCGACCCAGCGGCACCAGTCGCCGCTCCCGTTCGATCAATGACCAGCGAGATTCGCCTGGATCCGGCCGGTTGGGACAACGCCATCGAGCCGGCATCGGTCCCTCAACTCATCGTCGGGGGCCCGGGAACCGGTAAAACTGAGTTTGTCGTGCGCCGGGCCGTTCGCCTGGTCGAACTCGGCCACGCTCAGGAACTGCTCGTCCTGTCGTTTTCGAGAACGGGTGCATCCGATCTCGACGATCGAATCCGCTCCCGCGTCTCAGGCCAGACCCGCGCGATCGACGTATCGACCTACCACTCGTTCGCCGCCCGACTCCTCGAGGCCCACGCGGAGTACCGCGGATGGGATCGAACACCGGACATCCTTACCGGCCCTGACCAGAAGCGGCTTGTTGGTGAGCTTCTTGAGGGCGAGAGCCCCGAGGTGTGGTCGCCGGCGTTCCGCCCACTGCTCACGACGCGCACCTTCGCCGATGAAGTGACAGACTTCATCCTCCGCTGCCGTGAGCAGCTCATCGGTCCGAGTGACCTCGCAGATCTTGCGGACAACCGGGCAGATTGGAGGGGACTTTCGCCGTTCCTCGATCGTTATGACCGAACGTTGCGCGCTCGGTCACTCGTGGACTACGGAACCCTGCTCGCGGAGGCAGCAGGACTGCTCGCCGATCCGACGATTGCCGCGGCCGTCGCCGACCAATACCGATACGTGCTCGTCGACGAGTACCAAGACGCCACTCATGCGCAATCGGTCCTGCTCCAGCGCCTCGTGGCCGAACACGGGCGCCTCACCGCGGCCGCCGATCCCTACCAGTCGATCTACAGCTTCCGTGGCGCCGATGTTGAGAGTGTTGAGCGGTTCCCGGAGGACTTCGCGTTCAACGGAAGACCCGCAGAGCGCATCGTTCTCACTACGTCATTCCGCGTCCCGGAAGCGATCCTCACCTCTGCGGTCCGGATCACCGCTCACGAACTCCCGGGAGCCGCGGGCAAGGTGAAACCCGCACCCGGCGCAGGGTCCGTCGAAGTGTTTCGATTCGGACAACAGGCGGAAGAGGCTGAATGGATTGCCTCCGAGATCCATCAGCTCAACCTCGAACATCATGTCCCGTTCAACCGCATGGCGGTGTTCACACGATCGAAGGCTCGTTTCCTCGCTCCGCTCTCTCGCGCGCTCGACCGCAGGGAAATCCCCCACGATCGTCCGGACACCCGCCTGGTTGAGCAGCCCGTGGTGCGGTTCGTCTTCGATCTGGTCACGGCCACCACGGATGCGGAGGGTCTCGCCGAGACCGATCGAGCGATGCGGCGCGTGCTCCTCGGGCCGATGTTCGAGACTCCTCCTGCCCGCCTCGCCGAACTCGAGCAGGATCGCGCCACGCGAGGCAGTCCGTGGCCCGATCTCGTCCGATCCGGGATCCGTGACGGCACGGCGCTCGCCACCCTGCTTGCGAATAGCGCGTGGGCCACCGAGGCGTCGGCGAGCATCGGATTATGGGAGATCTGGTCGACGCTGCCACAGATCGCAGACCTCGCCACCAACCCGAAACGTGAACAAGAACGGGCCGCCTGGTCGTCGTTCGCCCAGGTCCTCGATCGGTGGAGCGAGCGTAGCCCCGGCGGCACACTCCTCGACTACCGCAACCACAGCGAGACGGAAGACTTCGAGGCAAGCCCCCTGCTCTCGTATCAGGCCGACGAACATGACCGGGTGGCGGTTGCGACACTTCACCAGGCCAAGGGACTCGACTTCGATGTCGTGTTCATTGCAGATGCCGTCGAGGGGGTCTTCCCCGACCTTCGCACCCGCGATTCGTTGCTTGGAACCCGACACCTCCAGCCCCACCTCCCAAGCGACACGATCGGTTACCTGTCGTTCCGGCTCCAGGAAGAACGAAGGCTCGCCTACACGGCCATGACCCGAGCCACTCGCCGCGTCGTGTGGACAACCACCGACGCCGGATTCGACATCGAAGGGGGTTCACCGAGCAGGTTCATTCCGCTCGCAGCCGGCGTCGCCACGGCCGAGGAAGCCGCCGCGAACCCGGATGGATTGCGCCGGCCGATCACCGTGGGCCAGGTCGAGTCCAGCCTTCGACGGACGGCATCGGATCCAGCGGTGCGGCCCGCCGATCGGCTCGCCGCGGTCGAGACTCTCGCCCGCGGCACCGACCTGGGGCTGCGGCCGGTGGACCAGCTTGCCGGGACCATGGCACGAGGACCCGACACGGGAATCGTGCAGGGAACGGTCTACCTGTCTCCAAGCCAGGCCGTCGCTTACGAGACCTGCCCTCGTCGATACGTGCTTGAGCGCAAGCTGGGGATCGGGGCGGAGACGAACGTCTACATGGAGTTCGGCACCCTCGTCCACGCGGTCATCGACCGAGTTGAACGTGCCGCAGCAGAGCGCGACGATCGCCATGGAACCCTCGACGAGGCCCTCGACGCACTCGACGATCTGCTGACGCCGGGCGCATTCGGCGGCCGGGCATTCGACCTCGCATGGCGCGAACGAGCCCGCACCGCCCTCGAGAATCTCTACACACTCTGGCCGAGCACCGGAGCCCCAATCGGATCAGAGGTCGAACTGTCGATCGAACGCGACGCTGCACGCTGGTTCGGTCGAGCGGACCGCATCGAGGATCGAGAGGGATCGGTGGCCATCGTCGACTACAAGACCGGCGCAGCGGCGACGATCGAGGATGCCGCAGCATCGCTCCAGCTCGGCTTCTATGTGATCGCAGCTCGCGAGACACCTGAAGTGTCGTCCCAGGGTGTGGCCTCCAAGGCAGAGATGTGGTTCCCGATGCACGCCCTCAAGCGATCGATCACCACACGATCACTCGACATCTCCCGCCTCGAAGAGATCGAGAACCGCATGGCGGCCGTCGCTCTCGGGATAGCGAACGAGGACTGGACCCCAACGCCGGGAACCGCATGTCTGCGATGCCCGGTCCGACTCGTCTGTCCCGCCGTACCGGAAGGCAAGGAGGCCTTCGTCTCATGAGTCTCCTACTCACACCTGAACAGCAGGCGATCGTCAACGCCCCGCTCGTCCCGCTCCGGGTGTCGGCAGGGGCGGGGACCGGCAAAACGACAACAATCGTGCTGCGGCTCAAGGCCCTGATCTCCGAGGGTGTCGAACCCGAGACCGCGCTCGGCATCACGTTCACGAACAAGGCGGCGGGAGAACTCGCCGATCGCCTCCGCGCCGAGTTTCCCGCTTTCACAGCCGACGGGCGTGAGATC
The DNA here is from genome assembly GCA_965602815.1 of uncultured bacterium. Taxonomy (GTDB): domain Bacteria; phylum Actinomycetota; class Acidimicrobiia; order Spongiisociales; family UBA5794; genus JAHEEL01. The sequence continues at coordinate 1,986 of CBFDAN010000090.1, read as the reverse complement.
CAAGTCACGACCTATCACGGATTCGCCCACCGGCTGCTCCAGGAGTTCGGTGCGCTGGTTGGCGTGGAGCGAGACGTAACCGTGATCGGCCCGGCTCACCAACGCCAACTACTCGAGGAGGGTCTCGGGTCGGACACCTACGAGTACCTCGATCTCACCTATCCAAAGGGAATCGTCGACAAGGCCTTCACGCTGGCAGGGCAGATCGGGGACAACCTTCTCGACACCGCGGCCGTGCGCGATGCAGTAGCGGTGGTTGATCCACTCGACGACGTGTGGGCGACCCGCCTCGAGTTGTTGTCCATCGTGGACAGCTACGTCGACGCGAAGGAACGACTTGGTGTGGTGGACTACGCCGATCTCGTCGGTCGAGCGCATCGGCTCGTCACCACTCACCCTGAGATCGCACAGCGGATCCGCGACCGATATCGGGTGGTCCTGCTGGACGAGTACCAGGACACCGATCCGGCGCAGCGCGAGCTCCTGCGCACGATATTCGCCGACGGCTTCCCGGTCACCGCCGTCGGCGACTCCGATCAGACGATCTATGAGTGGCGCGGTGCGTCTCGCCTGAACTTCGAAGGGTTTGTGCGGCACTTCGCTCAACGCGACGGTTCGGAGGCGGCCACGCTGCCGCTCACCTTGAACCGGAGGTCGGATCGAGCTGTCTTGGAGCTCGCGAACCGCATCAGGGCACATCTCCACAGCGACACGTCGTTTGACCCCCTCCGACCCGGTCCGGGAGCCGACGTCGGCACCATCGAGACCGGATGGCTCGGCACCCGCGACGAAGAGGCCGATTGGATTGCCGAACAGATCGGCCGCGTCCATGACGACGGGACACCGTGGACTGAGATTGCCGTGCTCGTTCGCAAGAACCGCGACATTGGGCCGGTCCGGGAAGCGCTCCTCTCTGCCGGTATTCCGACTGAGGTGGCGTCGGTCGGTGGACTCCTCGAAATCCCCGAAGTGTCCGGACTTCTCGCATGGCTGCGGCTTCTCGACGACCCGAACGATTCCGTTTCGCTTGCAAAGATCCTCCTTGGCAGCGGATACCGGCTGGGTCTCGGAGATGTCGCAGCTCTCCACGGGTGGCTCCGGGGCCGAAGCCGCACGACGGACATCGGTCCAACGCTGATGGGCGCGATCGAACACATCGACAGCATCCAGGAATGCTCCCCGGCTGCAAGAGAACGTTTGGCGGGGTTCCGGCGCCGATACCGAAACCTCCTGGTCGAGGCGCAGAGCACCTCGGTCGCCGATCTGTGCCGCTCCACCCTTGCAGCGACGCAGGCGTGGACCGAGATCGATGCCATGGAGGATCATGCAGGATTGGCGGCTCGCCTGAACCTCTACCGCTTTCTGGACCTCGTCGAATCGTGGACTCCCGTCGCCGGGCGCGCAACCCTCGGCGCCTTCTTGCGCCACCTTCGCCTGCTGTCCGACGAGAGCGCTCCCAAGGAGTTGGACGCCGTTGCCGTGTCCCGCGGCCCCGCGGTGGCGATCCTGACGGTTCACCGCGCCAAGGGGCTCGAGTGGGACACCGTCGTCGTTCCCTCGGTCGTCGACGGTGGGTTCCCTTCAGGGTCCACGTCCTATGCCAACCCCGTCGACAAAGCGGAGTACCTTCCCTACTCGCTCCGACTCGACACGGAGAGCCTCCCCGATCTCTCGGGAGCGACAACCTTGAAGGAGCGCAATGCGATCCTTCGCGACTACCACGAAACAGAAGAGTGGCGCACCGCATACGTAGCGGTCACCCGGGCGCGGCACCACCTGATTATTGCCGGATCCCACCGCACCCTCGAACGGAAGCGGCCACGCTCCCCCTCCCCGTTGTTCATGATGGCCGCCGAGCTTGCCGGCTCGACCACGGTCGCGGACGATCCCGGCCCGATCGAATCACCTCCGTGGCATCCGTCTGGAGCGGGGGGCGGGCGGCTGGTCGTGGGAGGTGGGGTGGCTCTCGCCCTGCGTCGAGCCGCC
>CBFDAN010000089.1:0-7215 GCA_965602815.1 uncultured bacterium | reverse complement strand
CCTGTGCCGCTTGAGTACTATCAACCCATGTCCGATTCCACGTTGCAGCGCTCCACTTCTGCTGATTCACGACCACCGGGCCATATCAACGAACCCGCATTTGACCTTGCGGTCTGTAGCGAGATGGTCTTCCTCGATCTCCCGATCGACGAGCGAGTCAGCCGCATTCATGAACTTGGGTTCCAGGTTGAGATCTGGGATTGGACGCAAAAGGACATCGGTTCGCTCGTCCGCACGGGTGCCACATTCTCGTCGATGACCGGATACGTTCGGGGTGGCCTCACTAACCGGGAGCTGTCTGACGAGATGCTGCGGACCGCGCGCGACACCATCCCGGTTGCCAAGGAGCTCGGCTGCCCACGGTTGGTCGTCCACGGAACTCAGCTTGACGCAGATGGCCAAGCTGTACGACCGGTGACCGAGGTCACCGGCGCGATGTGGATGAACGCGGTCCGGGCGTTGGGGGATCTCGCCGAACTCGGCGAGGCAAACGGTGTGACGTTCTGCCTTGAGAATCTCAACCTCCAGGTTGACCACCCGGGCGTCCCGTTCGCATACGCCGCAGACACCCTCGCTCTCATCGAGGCCGTCAACCTGCCCGGTGTCAGGATGATGCTCGACCTCTATCACGCGCAGATTGGGGAAGGGAACCTGATCGAACTCGTTCGCCGAGCGGGTCCCGCGATTGGCGAAGTGCAGGTTGCCGACGTGCCGGGCCGGTGCGAACCCGGCACTGGAGAGGTGAACTATGCGGCGGTCGCTGCGGCGCTGCACGAGATGGGCTACGGCGGCGTGGTTGGGCTCGAAGCGTACGCGTCGGAGGACGATGTCACGGCCCTCGAACGATTCCGCGCGGCGTTCACATTGTGAGGGTGGTGCCCGTGGTGACTGACGATCTGGTTGGAGGTGTGGGGTGAGCCAGCCGCTTCGATTGGCGGTCGCGGGCGTCGGGAGGATGGGCGCGCTTCACGCGCAGACCCTCTCGGCAGCTGAAACGATCGATGTGGTCGCGGTTGCGGACTCGATACCCGGCGTCGCCGGCCGCGTCGCGGAGCAGATCGGGGCAGCGAGCTACGCGTCGCTCGGCGAGCTGAGCGAGCGGGATGATGTCGAGGCGTGGCTGATTGCGACTCCGACCACAACCCATCCGCACGTTGTTGAGATGGCACTTGGGGCGGGGGTCCACATCCTGTGTGAGAAGCCCCTCGCCCTGGACCTGGCCGAGAGTGAGCGGTTGGGTGCGCTGGCAGCGGCCGACGGAATCGTGTTGCAGGTCGGGTTCTGGAGGCGTTTCGCTCCGCCGTGGGTTGCAGCTCGCCACGCGATCGTCGATGGTGCGATCGGGCGGCCGCTGTTGCTGCGGTTGGCCCAGTGGGACGCCGATCCGCCGCCCGCCTCGTTCTGCGATCCCCTCACCAGCGGCGGTCTCGCGATTGACTGCGGTGTCCATGAGTTCGACCTCATTGGTTGGATGACGGGACTCGGTATCGAGACGGTGACGGCACGCAATCTTCCGCTCGTCGATCAGTCGATCGGCGACGTCGGCGACGTTGACAATCTCCTCACGATGCTCGACCTCGAAGGGGGAGCGGTTGCCACCGTTGATCTCTCTCGCAACTGCCGATTCGGCGATGATGTACGAACCGAGATCCTTGGCGAGGACGGGGCGATCTTCGTGGACCTTCTGCCTGTTGGGCGGACGAGGCTGGCCGATGCCAGGGGCGTTCAGGTTCTTGCGGGTTCAGAGGCGGGCGATGCGTTCATCGAAGGGATCAAGGCCCAAGCCGAAGCATTTGCTGAGGCGGTTCGTGGGGTACCGGTCGACATCCCAGGGGCCGCAGACAGCACGCTCGCGGTGGCCGTTGGTCGCGCGGTACAACGCTCCGCGTTCGAGGGCGTCCCAGTCGGGCTGAAGGCCTGACGCCGCTCATCGTTATGCGGGCTGGGGACGCCAAATAGGACGTCTACAACCCTGGGTACGCGGATTCCTACAACCCTTTTGCCGGCGGGGCCGTCGTCGCTCTGACGACGAGGGACGGTTCCAGGACGATGTGGCGTGACTCCTTCCGCCCGCCCTCCAGCCGTTCCATGAGGAGCTCGACGGCCGTGGTGCCGAGTTCGTGGCGGGGCTGGTCGATCGTCGTCAGCGAGATGTGTTGCAGACCGGCGAGCCACGCGTTGTCGTATCCCATCAGCGAGACATCGCCCGGGACAGAGCGGCCGGCGTCGGAGAGGGCTTGCAGGCAGCCGAGTGCCGCGAGATCGTTGGGGGCGAAGATTGCCGTGGGGTGTTGATCCATCGCCAGCAGTTCCCGCACACCTTCGGCCCCACCTTCTTCGGTGTACGAGCCGGGTGTCACGATCGGCTCGAGATCGTGCGCCGCCATCGCGGCCTCGAAACCCCTTCGCCTGCGTTTCGCCCCGGCCCCTCGACCTCCGTCGATGTGGGCGATCCGCGTGTGGCCGAGCGAAAGGAGATGGTCGACGGCGATCCTGGCCCCGAGGCGCTCGTTGCCCACCACGCTGTCGACGTGCTGCGACCGGGTTGCCCGCGAGATCAGGACGATCGGAACCGCCTTTCCGGCCTTGTTGATCGTCTTCATGTCGAGCAGGGTCCCAGCCAGGATCAGTCCGTCCGCCTGAAGCTGGAGCAGCGTTTCGAGGGCGATCGCCTCGCGTTCGGGGAGCCGGATGCCGGTGTTGAAGAACGCCCGGTAGCCCCGTTCGAGCGCCTCAGCCTCGATGCCGGTGACCACGTCTGCGAAGAACGGGTTGTGGAGGTTGGAGAGCAGCACACCGAGGATCTGGGATCGCTGCTGCACGAGGCCCCTGGCCATCGCGTTCGGCCGGTAGCTGAGCTCCTCGACGGCCTGGAGCACCGCGGCGCGGCGCTCATCGCTCACGTACGGCGACTCCTGCATCACGAGCGACACGAGGGACTTCGAGACCCCGGCACGTTTCGCCACATCGTGGATCGTTGGCCGGCCCATCAGTCGTACGCCCCGATCACGCGTTGGTCGTAGTCGACGACCGCTCCCGTCATGAATCCCGACTCGTTCGAGGCGAGGAACAACACGGCTCGCGCTGCGTCGTCTGGGTCGATCAGGTCGCCGAACGGCAGGTCTGCACCGGCTCTTTCGCGCCAGTCGTCGCCGACGCCGTAGTACTCGCGCTGGAGCCGGTCTTCCCCGGCCGTAGCCATCCATCCGGGGTTGAGCGCGTTCACCCGAATCCGGTGCTCGAGCAGGGCGTGCGCCGAGTTCTTGGTGAAGACGGCCAGGGCGGCCTTGGATGCTGCGTACGTCGCGAGATACGGCTGCCCGGCGTGCGACGAGATCGAGAGTACGTTGACGATCGTCCCTTCGACGCTCTCTCGAACCATCAACTTCACGGCGCCTTGCATCAAGAACCACGGGGCCCGAGTGTTGACGGCGAACATCCGCTCGAAGTGATCAGGGCTGGTCTCCCAGATGGTGTCCCGATCGGTGACGGCGGCGCTGTTCACCAAGACGTCGACCCGCCCGAACGTGGTGTCGGCCGCCTCGATGATCCGAGCTGGAGTGGACCGGTCGGCGAGGTCCGCGCCGACGAAGACGGATCGGCAGCCCAGGTCTTCGAGTTCCGTGGTCATCGCGATCCCGCGGGTGTCGTCGCGCCCGGTGATGACGATGCCGGCACCACCACGTTCGGCGAACTGCCGGGCAACGGCGGCGCCGAGGCCTTGCGTTGAACCGGTGACAACTGCGACGCAGCCTTCGAAGTCACGCCTCACGCGGATCCTTCGATCGTTCGAACTCGGAGATCAGGACTGGCCGACCTTCGGCCGCCGAGCGGCCCGCCGCTAGCGCGGCGACGAATGCGGCCCGAGCATCTTCGGGAGGGCACGGATTCGGTGCGCGGCCCAGAACGAGGTCGATGAAGGCGAACATCTCGGCCCGGTAGGCAGGCGCGAAGCGATCGAGGAAATCGCGGTACGGGGGACCCGGCGGATGCGGTGCCTCCAGCGAGATCGGCGCAAGCGGCATGCGGTTGTCCCATCCCACCGCGATCCCGCCGGACGAGCCGTGGATCTCCATGCGGACGTCGTACCCATTCGGGTTGTGACGCGTTGCTGCGAACGAGGCCTGCGCTCCGCCACTGAGGCGCAGGGTGCCAACAGCGATTCCCTCGTCGTCGTTCCGCGCGTAGACATCAAACGCCGGGAATCCGGCGGTTCCCGCCGCGAACACTTCTTCGATCTCCTGACCGGTCACGAACCGGATGGCGTCGAAATCGTGAATGAGGAGATCACGGAAGAGATCTCCCGACGTGCGAACGAACGGCTCGGGGGAAGGAGCGGGATCGAGGCTGGTCGTGCGGACCAGGTAGATCTCACCGAACTCATGTGCGCGGGCCATGTCTCGAGCGGCGCGATACCCGGCGTCGAAGCGTCGCTGGAATCCGACCTGAAGCGGTACCTCGGCCGTCTGGACGAGCGCGATGGCCTCATCGGTGGATTCCAGGTCGAGCGTGATCGGCTTTTCGCAGAATATCGGGATGCCGGCATCTGCGGCAAGCAGCATCATCTCGGCATGGACGTTGGTGGCGGCGGCGACGACCATCGCGTCGATGCTGCCGAGCATCGATTGGGCGTCGGGAGCGACGCTTCCTCCGACGTCGGCGGCTACAGCTTCGGCGCGTTCAAGGAGCGGGTCGGTGACGACAACCTCGGTCACCGTGGTGTGATCGGCCAGCGTTTGAGCATGAAAGGCGCCGAGGCGACCGGCTCCGACAACTCCGATGCGCGCCATGGCCTACACGACTCCCTCGTGAGTGGTCAGCGGAAGCCTCGGGTCCGGGCCGATTTCATCCCAGTTGTCCTTGATCCAGGCATGGTCGGGGTCGTCCGTTGCTTGCCAAATCCGTTCCGCACCGGGACCTGCCATCGCGTTGAGGAAGTACATGTGATAGCCGGGGATGGCGATCGACGGTCCGTGATACCCCTTGGGGCAGAGGACGATATCTCCGTCGCGCACCGGCATTGTGATGTCGAACTCCCCGTCTGCGGCCCACTGTCGGAAGAAGCCGTAGCCGTCCGCCTTCGAGAACCGGAAGTAGTAGACCTCCTCCAGTTCGACCTCGGGCCCATCTGGATCGAATACGTCGTGCTTGTGTGGCGGATAGGAGGAGAAGTTGCCTTCGGGCGTCAACACCTCAACCGCCAACAGCTTGTCCGCCATCCCAACTCCGGCCATGAGGAAGTCGTTGATCTGGCGGGATGTTGACCCCGCACCCCTCACCATGACCGTCACGTCTTCCGCTGGCCCGTACGCGGGATCCATCCGCCGCGCCGCTTTCGCCATCGGGAGTGCGAACTCGCCGCCGGAACGGGAGGTCACGCGAAACTCGGCGTCGATCGGGACATATGCGAAGTCGCTGACGCGACTGAACACCGAATCTCGACCTTCGAGGTCGAACCGGTGGCCCTCAACTTCGACCGTGCATGAACCGTTCAGCGGCAGCACGGCCATCTCGTTGGCCCCGGTGGTGATCGTTCGAGACTCGTCCGGCGCAAGATCGAATACGCGGAGACCGCTGTAGGTCCAACCGGCCAGCTCCGGTGTGATCACAACGGAGTCGGACCCGGCGGCATCCACACCGGCCGGCCGATAGAGGTTTGGGTTCGTGCGGCTCATGGAGTCTCCTTCTGTTCGTGCCAGATCGCGATGAACTGGGCGTAGTTGTCGGCAACGGTGTCGACGAGTTCGGCGTCGGTGATCTCGCCGCCGAACCATCGGCGCGCAGGCTCTGAAAAGATGCCGCGGCCGACTGCGAATCCCCGCACCATCGGTTCGGAGGCGGCAGCGGCAAGTCCCGCCGTTATGACGTCCCCCCCGGATGCCTGGCCGAGTACCAGGATTCCACGGCAGTGCGGGTCCTCGCGCCGGATCAGATCACCGATCGCCTGCCACACGGCGGGATCGGCGCTCGGCGGGAGCTTCCACCAGTCCGGACGGACACCGATCGAGTACACCCACTCGACGAGTGGAGCAACGCCCCGTTGGTCGTACGCAGCGCTTGGGGGAGCCTGCAACTCGACGAGCAGCTCCCGATCATTGCCGTGGCATGCGTCGGCGAGGCGCTGGAGGCGGCGCTCGTGGACTGTGCGCTGGTGCTCATCGTCATCGGGATGGGCGTAGACCATCACCTTCGCGACATGGTCGGACGGCCAGCGGCGGAGGGTCGCGCTCACATTCGGCCCGCCTTCGAACTTGAAGGGGATGGATCGTGCTACCTCGATCGAGCGGCTGATCCAAACCCCCGTACCGGTGAGTTCTTCGAGCAGGTCACGGCCGTAGACGTCGTCGATCAGGATGCCGACGTCGTCCCGTTCGGCGGCAACACGCTCGAACGCCTCAACGATCAGCCGCTTGAGCTCGGAGATCCGCTCGAGCGGAACTCCTGCCGCTTCGGCCATCTCTTCGAGTTGCCACCGATGGTCGACGGCCAGCACACACAACGTCGGCCAGTCACCGCGTCGGGTGGTCGCCCGGTGCAGATGCTCCAGCCAGACATCCTCCCGTGGACGCCGGAGCGTCCCGACTTTCGGCACGAAGTACTCGAGCTCCTCCCAGGTCGGCATGGCGGGAGCGCAGCCGTGACGCGAGACCACCAGCGCTCCGCAGGCGTTGGCGAGTTCGGCGCACCGCTGGAGCGGTTCCCCGGTCAGCCAACCGCGGAGGAACCCGCTCATGAATGCGTCACCCGCGCCAACCGTGTTGAACACCTCCACCGGAACGCCGGGACCGTGGATTCCGTCGTTGAGATCGTCGGGGATCGGCCCGTCGAAGATCAGGCAGCCGAGCGCACCGACCTTCAGGACGATCACGGCATCACTTGCGTCGCGGATGGCGCGCACCGCCGTCGCCGTGTCCTTGGAACCACCAGCGATGTGGATCTCTTCTTCCGTGCCGACGATGAGATCGCACTCCGGCAGCACCGACTGGATCCGTGCGCTGACTTCGGGGCTGGCGACGAACATCTCGCCACCGGTTGCGTGCCCCGTGAGACCCCACAACACAGGCCGGTAGTCGATGTCGAAAACTACCCGCCGTCCCGCACCGCGGGCTGCGCGGAGGGCCTTTCTTGTAGCAGCCTCGAGGTTGGGGCGCGCGAGGAACGTTCCGGTGATCAGCAACGCCCTCGACGACGCGATGTACTCGGGGTCGATGTCCG
>CBFDAN010000088.1:0-7301 GCA_965602815.1 uncultured bacterium | reverse complement strand
GACATCGCGACCACTCACCACGGCCACCGTTGCCACGGACGCGAGATCGGCTAGCGCCCGACGTGTCTCATCGGAAAGCACGGCGAGATCAGGGTGTTCCACAATCGGGGTGAGCACCCCGTCGTAGTCGAGGAATACTGCCGCGTCCGATGCGCCGAGCACAGCCTCGATCTCGTCGAAGTGGGCGGCTGCCGACGGGAGGTCCGCGCGCGGAATTGGTGGTACGGGTGTAACGGAGAGTTCGTCGAGATCGGCAACAACCACGGTGGCGCCCGCGCCGCTCAGCTCCTCAGCCTGGTCACCGCGATCGACCCCGATGACGATGCGAAAACCGCCGGCCTTGCCGGCCTCAACGCCCGACTGGGCGTCCTCGACGATTGCGGCCTTGGCGGGCTCGGCGCCGACTCGTGATGCGGCTTCGAGGAACACAGCGGGGTGAGGCTTGCCGGGGAGGCCGAGCTCGTCCGCCACGATGCCGTCGATCCGCACGGTGAACAGATCGAGGAGACCGGCCGCGCCCAGGACCTCGTCGACATTGCGGCTTGACGAGATGAGCGCCGTTTCGATGCCCTGTCGCTGAAGCTCCCTGACGAATGCGACGCTCGTGGCGTATGCCTCGACACCATCGGTCTTCAGTCGATTGAGGAAGTAGCCGTTCTTGCGGTTTCCAAGCCCGCAGACGGTCTCAGCTTCGGGGAGATCCGCGGCAGACCCCCAAGGCAGGGAGATGTCTCTGGATTCTAGGAAGCTGGCAACACCGTTGTAGCGAGGCTTGCCATCCACAAATTCGAGGTAGTCGGACGGCTGAAACGGTTCGAAAGGCTCCCCGAGAACCGCCGACCGGTTCTCCAGGTATTCGTTGAACAGTTGCTCCCAAGCGGCGTGGTGTACGGATTCGGTCCTTGTGATGACGCCGTCGAGGTCAAAGACCACGGCGTCGATCTCTGCAGCATCGATTTCGTACTCTCTGGGCAAATCGGCTGTCCCTCACCGCGTCACCATATGCTAGACGGGGGACCAGTTCGGGGAGTTGACCGCTGGTTCACAGGCAGCGAATTGGAGCGAGCGCCACCGTGCGACGACGTTGAGTTGCGCTCCGATCGGCTCACGAGCGCGCTGGCCGCGACAGCGGCCGGAGCCAAGGACGATCAACTCGTGGCCCTCCGGGCGGTCAATCGATGAACGATGGAGTCTGCCCAAGCATGCGTCGGAGCCCGGCGAGAGGAACACGCACCAAATCGGGACGGGTCTCGAGTTCCCAATGGAGCTCGCGCAGTGCGCGTGACAGCACGAAGGCATCAAGGAGGTCATCGACGGCCTCCGCGGAGTCGGGGAGGAGAGGGGAGTCCTCCAATTCAGCGAGGTAGCTCTCAACGAACGCGTGTCCAACGACCCTGGACCACCACGCCGCCCATAGCCGCTCATTCGGTGAACGGTCGCGTGCGGTTGCGAGTGCAACGTAGTCAAGCGACCGGAGCATCTGGGCAACGTCGCGCAGCGGCGAGCCGCGTAGTCGCCGTTGACCGAGCGGAAGCGAGTGGTCGCCGGAGAAATCGGCGATGATGAATCCGTCATCGACGATGTGCACCTGGTCGAGGCGGTAGTCGCCGTGAAGTCTGATCCGCGATCCTTTGATTCGGTTCCGTCTTATGGCGCCGAGTCGCGCGAGGCAGGATTGCTCTGCCTGAATGAGTTCGCCCAAGGCGGTTGAAACCGAACCCTCGGCGCGATGCTGCAACCGGCGAATCGCTCGGATTCCCTGGCGAATGCCGGCACGCAGCGATTGGTACAACGACTGCTGGTAGTGCTGTGTGAAGGGTTCGGGGCTCAGATCCGGATCCTCGCTGAACGAGCCCAGCGCTTGATGAAGCGCGGCAGTCGTTGTGCCGAGCCGTGCCGCAAGTTCGAGCGCCGGCCCGAGCACGTGGGCGTTGGGAAGCGCATCAGCCGGAGCCTGACTCACCGGACCGAATGCACCGTCCGGTTCCGCGGGTGCTTCCTCTTCGGCCGTTGCGTCGAGCCAACTCCGGGCAAACGTGGTCAAGACATTCCACGCGGTCGAGTCCTCGGCGAACGACTGCTGCAGCACACCGAGTGTGTATGTGTCGCCGGACTGATACTCGAGTGCGCCGTAGGTGTCGGCGATGTCGTCGAAGGCTGTTCGCTCGGTGAGGAAGCGCCGCAATTCGAGGTCCGGATTCACTCCGGGTTCGACTTGGCGGAATAGCTTGATTACAAAATCGCGCCCGAAGTCGAGGTAGGTCTCGCCACGGCTGTTGGTTGATACCGTTGATTCGATCGGCTCGCCCGTCGGGACGTCAAACGGCGCGATACCCGCGGTGCAGATCAATGATCCGGCGCGCCCCAGAAGTGTCTTTCCGGCAAGGATGCCTTCGAGGAGCATGGCTCGGAACCGTGGATCTTCGACGGCGTCATACAAGATCCCGTCGGCACCGTCGCGTCGCACGTGGGCGAGCACGGCAGACTCGGTAATGTCCGGATCGGCCTCGAACGAGATACCGATCGGGACCACATACAGGTCGTGGGAGCCGGTCCTGCCGCCGATGCTGACGAGGGCAATCCACATCGTTGTGTCCTGCTCACCGGGTGTGATCGGGATGAGGTCGGCTACCGATGTCTGCGATCGACGCGGCGGGTGGCCTTGGTACCACGCCTGGGTTGACACGAACCGGCCGAGGATTTCCGGCAGGGGTCCGTCGCTCGCAAACGCGCCCTCGAGGGGGCCGCTGATTTCCACCACATCCTGAGTATCGACTGCTGAGCGGTCGTGGCCGTCGATCGACATCCAGTAGAAACCATATGGGCCGAGCGAGAGTGGGTAGGGAGCCTCCCCGATTGCCGGGAATTCCGTTCTGCCAAGCATCTCGGTGGGGCGCTGCCCGGCGAAGCGACTCAGATCCAGCTCCGCGAACTGCGAGTGGCGACTCAGGTTGGCGACAACCGCAATCGTCTCTCCTTCACCCTCTCGCAGGTACGCAAGGATCTGCTCGTTGTCCGGCGACAAGAACTCGATGCTGCCGCGCCCAAAGACCGGATGACGCTGGCGGAGCCGGATCATGCTTCGGGTCCAGGACAACAAGGAATTCGGGTTGGCCTGCTGCGCTTCGACGTTCACCGTCTCGTAGTGAAACTGTGGATCGACGACGATCGGGAGATAGAGCGATTGCGAATTGGCTCTCGAGAAACCGGCATTGCGGTCGTTGCTCCATTGCATCGGCGTCCGAACGCCGTCACGGTCGGCGAGGAAGATGTTGTCGCCCATCCCGATCTCGTCCCCGTAGTAGACCACCGGGGTACCGGGCAGCGACAAGAGCAAGCTGAACAACAGCTCGATGCGCCGGCGGTCGTTCTCGAGCAGCGGTGCGAGACGCCGGCGGATTCCGAGGTTGAGACGTGCACGGCGGTCGGGGGCGTAGCTTCGCCACATCAGGTCGCGCTCTTCTTCGGACACCATTTCGAGAGTGAGCTCATCATGATTCCGGAGGAAGATTGCCCACTGGGCGTCCTCAGGGATCGCGGGAGTTTGCTCCAGGATGTCGATGATCGGAAGCCGGTTCTCTCGTTCGAGCGACAGGTACAAACGGGGCATCAGCGGGAAGTGGAACGCCATGTGGCATTCGTCGCCGTCACCGAAGTAGGCGGCCGAGTCCTCGGGCCACTGGTTCGCTTCGGCGATCAACATTCGATTCTCGTAGTTCTCATCCATGAACGACCTGAGCCGTTTCAGCTCCTCGTGGGTCTCGCGCAGGTTCTCCCCGTTGGTCCCCTCGCGTTCGAAGAGGTAGGGGACGGCGTCGAGGCGTAGGCCATCGACGCCAAGGTCGAGCCAGAAGCTGAGCACATCCGTGATCGCCTCGCGAACGAGCGGGTTGTCATAGTTGAGGTCGGGCTGGTGGGAGAAGAACCGGTGCCAGTAGTACGCGCCGGCTACGGGGTCCCATGCCCAGTTCGATGTCTCGGTGTCCTGGAAGATGATACGAACGTCGCTGAACCGATCCGGCGTGTCGCTCCACACATAGAAGGCGCGTTCGGCGCTCCCGGCATCGGCACGTCGCGCTCGCTGGAACCACGGATGCTGATCGGACGTGTGGTTGATGACCAGCTCGGTGACTACCCGCATGTTGCGGGAGTGGGCTGCGTCGAGGAACTCCTTGAAATCGTCGAGCGTGCCGTAGCTGGGGTGGACGTCGTAGTACTCGGCGATGTCGTAGCCGTCGTCACGCAGTGGGGACGGATAGAACGGGAGCAGCCAGATCGTGTCGACGCCGAGGCGGCTCAGGTAGTCGAGCCGGGAGGTGAGGCCGGGGAAATCGCCGATGCCGTCGTCGCTCGAGTCGGCGAAAGCGCGGACATGGACTTCATAGATGACCGCATCTTTGTACCAGAGCGGTGGACGGAGAACTCGGGAATCAACAGCCATGCGATTCCGCAGACTAGGTGTGCTGGCCGCTGAGGTTGTGCCGCCCCAATCGCTGGGCTCAGCCTCGGATGCCAATCGGGGGTATCGGCCCACGAGCAACGGCCCCGAAGTGCACCCCCATCACCGCAACGAACCACCCATGTCGACGAATTTGGCAAGTGTGGGGTGGCCGCGATCCGGGCTGGTTAGGCTGCCGGATGCTGGTGTGTTCGGTGACCCTTGGAGGCGATTGATGGCTTTGGTAGTTAGTCGGAGGTTTGCCGTCGTTGCCCTCGTCGTGCTGCTGATCTCGGCGGCAGCATTCGCGGCCGCGCCGCAGAGCAGTGCGGCTTCGGCCGTCGACATTGTGATTCTCGGCGGCGAAAGCGCCGTGTCCTCAGCGGTTTCAGCCGAACTCAGGACGTGCACCACCGGTACGGTCAGCCGCCTGGCGGGTACCAACCGCTACGGGACAGCAGCAGCGATATCGAAGGGGACGTTCTCCTCCGCAAACGGGGCCTACATCGCGACGGGCCTGAACTTCCCCGACGCGCTCGCCGGAGGACCAACGGCAGCGCTCAACGACCAGCCTGTGCTGCTGGTGAACGACGCTGTTCCGGCAAGCACGCTGCTTGAACTGGATCGTCTCGGTGTTTCGTCCGTGACCGTGCTCGGTGGCTCGTCCGTCGTCCCTGACAGTGTTGTGACGTCGCTGAATGCTCGCGTTCCGACAGCTCGCGTCGCAGGTTCGGACAGGTATGCGACGGCTGCCGCGATCGTGCAGGCCGGATTCGCATCCGCCGACACCATGTATGTGGCGACTGGATCGAACTTCCCCGATGCATTGGCCGGTGTCCCAGCGGCCGCGGGAGATGCGGCTCCAATCCTGCTCGTTCAACAGAACTCCATCCCTGCAGCTACCGCTACGCAGCTTGCCCGCTTGAGACCGAAGACGATCAAGATCCTTGGTGGCGAAGTTGTCGTCTCAGCTGGAGTAGAAGCGAGCCTCGGAAGCTACTCCCCAAGTGTGATACGGCTCTCCGGCTCAGACCGATACTCCACAGCCGCCGCAATCTCGAGGCACGCGTTTCCGGGTGGTGCGTCCAAGATCTACGTCGCCACCGGCCTCAACAGCCCCGACGCGCTCTCCGGGGGTCCGGCAGCCGGTGTCAACAGTGCACCAATCCTCTTGGTGCGACCCGACTCGATACCGGGTGCCACAAGAGCCGAGATCCAGCGCATCACCGGCACAACATGTGAAGCGGTGTCGCCTCCGACTGGGAATCCTGATGGCACTGCTCCGGTGCCAGTGGAGGCGCAGGCCGTAGACACATCGCGGCCGGATCATGTGGTTGGGAACGGCACCCCGCAGAGTTGTACTTCAGGTGCAGTCGTGGCCGCGGTTGCGTTGGGCGGCGTCATCATCTTCGACTGCGGTCCGAATCCGGTGACAATTGAGATGGGCGAAACGGCCAGGATCTTCAACGACACCGGGCCCGAGATCGTGATCGATGGCGGCGGACTCGTGACACTGAGCGGCATGGGGCAGCGACGGATTCTCTATATGAACACATGCGATTCAGCGCAGGTATGGACGACGTCTCATTGTCAGAATCAGGACCATCCCCGGCTGACGGTGCAGAACCTGACCTTTGTGGACGGGAACGCGAAGGGCGACGATCCCGACGGAGGCGGCGCCATCTTCGTGCGAGGTGGACGTTTCAAGGTTGTCAATTCGCGGTTCTTCAGGAACGTGTGTGACGACGTTGGTCCGGATGTCGGCGGAGCCGGAATCCGGGTGTTGAGTCAGTTCAACGGGTTGCCGGTGTACATCGTCGCCAGCACCTTCGGCGGAGCACCCGGGTACGGGAATGTTTGCTCGAACGGTGGAGGGATCAGCAGTATTGGTGTCTCATGGACACTCATCAACAGCCTGTTCAGCCACAACGATGCGATTGGGCGCGGCGCGAACCCGGCTCGGAGCGGCACACCAGGTGGCGGGAGCGGCGGTGCCGTCTACAACGACGGGAACACATTCACGCTGACGCTTCTTGATACGCGCGTCGAGCACAACCACGCCAACGAGGGGGGCGGCGCAATCTTCTTCGTGAGCAACGACCGCTCCGGTTCTCTTGTCATCAGAGACTCGGTGCTCGTCTCGAATCCCAGCGACGGGTTCGAGACGCGGGGTTATCCGGGAATCTTCGTGCTGGCGAACGGGCCCCCGCAGGTGGAGAACTCGATCATCACGGACTAGCCGGACGTTCCGAGCTTGTGCTCTAGCGGCTCCGCTCAGGCAGGTCACTCGGAGGCTGTTCCCGTATCGACGTTGTCGACCGGCACGATCCGATAGCGTGCTGTTCTCTCTCAAGCGCTGTATTGCCCCGCTCACCTGCGACATCGGCCCGAGGTTCTCAACGAGAACGATGCTGCGTTGGGCGCCCTCGGGAGGATTCGAACCTCCGACACCCGGTTTAGGAAACCGGTGCTCTATCCCCTGAGCTACGAGGGCAAATCGTTATGAAACCTTTGGTATATCTACCTTTCCGGCCGTCTCGGATAGACCCGACACACGCTCCAAAGTGCGCTTGGGCCGCACCTGGGCCGCACCGTAACGCGCATCCATCGATTCTGCGAGGCTCTCGAGGTCATCTTCGAACAGATGTGTATACCGATCAAGAGTGATCTGTGCCGACGAATGACCCAGCATTCTTTGCACTGCTTTCACGCTTGCCCCGGCTGAAATCGCCAGACTTGCGGCAGTGTGTCGCAGGTCGTGCGGCACCAGATCGCCAAGGCCGAGGTCGGCCACCGCGGGCTTCCACACCCTTCGCAAGAAATTCGGGGAGCGGAGAGCCTGGCCGGCCGACGACGTGAACAC
>CBFDAN010000087.1:0-7374 GCA_965602815.1 uncultured bacterium | reverse complement strand
TGCTTCTCGATCATCTTGTCGGCGGTTCAAAGGAAGAGCGAATCGCCCGGACTGTTCGCCACCCCGACGTTCTTGTTTGCGGCCACCCATACGTCGACATCTGGGCGGCCATACGTCCTGGAATGGTCGGGATCGATGTGTGGCCCGATGTCCCCCCGGAAGAGTCGTGGAAGGAAGGTGTCCTCAAACGGCTTGGCTTCGACGGAAATGCCGGATCGTTCTGGGCGGCAGCGCTGGAATCCGTCGCCGGCTACGCAGACGTTGAAACACCCCTGGTCAACGCAATCGAGCAGCTCATCGACTTCGTCACCGACGAGGAGTACGCCGGCGCAGATTGACATGCCCGACAGGTCGACAGACATGCTCGACGGGCGAGCGCCCTCAACGGAACCGGGATCAACCGGTGTTGCGCATCCCGGCCGCGATTCCGTTCACGGTGAGCAACAGCGCACGTTCCAACGTAGGGTCGGTCTCGCCCGCACGTCGCCGAGCCAGCAGTGTCATCTGCAGCAGATTGAGCGGATCGAGGTAGTAGTCCCGGACAGCCAACGTTCGCTTGAGGACGGGGAGTCGGTCGAGGACGCCGGTTCCGGTCAAGTGCTCAACCTCGGTGACGGTGCGCTCATACTCTTCCCGGATCCTGTCGAAGAGGTGTTGGTGAGTCGGTTCCACCAGCTGCTGAACGTAGCGTGAGGCAACGTCGAGATCGGTCTTTGCGAGCGTCATTTCGACGTTTGAGATGAATGTCTGGAAGAAGAGGAATTGACCGAACATCTCTTCGACGACATCCCACCGCCCGTCCCGGCGCATGGCCTCGAGGCCTGAGCCCACGCCGTACCAGCCCGGGACGATTTGGCGGGACTGCGTCCAGCCAAATACCCAGGGGATTGCGCGCAGGTCGTCAAGACCGGCGTCGCCCCCGGGTCGTCGAGAGGGACGCGAGCCTATGTTCATCTCCGCGAGTTCCTCGACCGGAGTCGCCGCGAGGAAGTAGTCGATCAATCCGGGCGACTCGACCAGGTCCCGATAGCTCGCGTACGATGCCCCCGACAACGCCTCCATCGTGACGGTCCAGCGATCCAGGACGTCCTTTGACTGTCGCGATTCTCGATGGAGGAGCGAGGCCTCCAACACCGACGACAGGGCCAGTTCCAGGTTCCGATGTGCGAGACTCGGCAAGCCATACTTGTCGGAGATGATCTCGCCCTGTTCGGTCACCTTGAGGCGACCATCGACGGTCCCGAACGGCTGGGCGAGGATCGCCTGATGGGTCGGGCCACCACCGCGCCCGATCGTGCCGCCGCGTCCGTGGAACAAGCGAAGCGTCACGTTGTGCCGACGCGCGGCATTGTGGAGCAGGCGTTGTGCCTTGTAGATCTCCCATTGTGACGTGGTGATTCCTCCGATCTTGTTGGAGTCGGAGTAGCCAAGCATCACCTCTTGGACGTTGCCCCTCAATCGAACGATCTCCCGGTACGGTGCACACGTCAGCAGGGCGTCCAGTACTTCGCCAGCCTGGCGAAGTGCATCGATCGTCTCGAGAAGGGGGACGAACCCAACTCTGGCGAGGCCGCTGTGAAGATCGACAAGCCCCGCGTCGCGCGCGAGCACCGCTGCGGCGAGCACGTCATCCGCCCCGGACGTCATCGAGATGTTGTACGTCTCGATCGTGCCGGGTCCGACGCGATCCAATGCCTCGCGAATCGTCTGAAACGTCTCAAATACGACGGCCGACGGCTCGGGAAGGTCGGTTACTGGGGAGGCCAGCGGCCGACCATTGGTGAGCTCTTCGGTGAGGAGCGCGCCCCGGGCGGTTCGATCGAGATTCGCGTAGGAAATGCCAATGCGCGCGTAGAGGTGCTCGAGCACGTAGTGGTGGCGTTCGGCGTGCTCTCGGATGTCCATCGTTGCGAGATGGAAGCCGAACGTGCGAACGTTTCGCATGAGTCGCAGCACCACGCCGTCAGCAATGAGTTCCCCAGCGTCGCCATGCAACGATCGATACAGGATGCCGAGATCATCGAGAAGGTCACGGCTGCTGCGGTAGTCCTCACCCGGAACGTGACGTACGCCCTCCGCGTGGCGCCTCCGCGTATTGGCAAGGCGTTCGTGAATGAAGGCGCACTTCAGCCGGTAGGGCTCATCCCGGTTGAGCGTCCGAAACCGCAGCCACACTTCTGGCAGCGCCTGGCGGTCGTCGGCGAGGGAATCCGAAAGCTCATCACTCACTCGACGGTATCGCGACGACGTCGACAGTTCATCGGCCAGGGTTTCCACTTGGGAGCTCAGGCTTCGGAGTGCGTGCTCGTGTTGTACCTCCAGAACCCGCATCGTGACATCCGCCGTGACCGCCGGATTCCCGTCACGGTCGCCACCAACCCACGTGCCAAACCTGATTGGGGCTTGACCGGACGCCACGTCGCGCCCGAGGCGTTCCAGGCCGACGGCGACTTCTTCTCCGAGTGACGGCATCACATCAGCGGCCAGCTGATCCAGGTAGAACATGGCCGAGCGCGCCTCGTCAAGCGGCTGCAGTCGTTGAGATCTCAGCTCGTCGGTCTGCCAGATCTGGTCGATGATCTCGGCGAGGCGGCGGTCGATTCCCGCCCGCTTGGCTGCCGATATCTCAGAATTGCTCCGTGCGATCAGCAGGTCTGCGATCCGTCCGAGCTTCGTCAGGAGTGTACGGCGAACCGCTTCGGTCGGGTGAGCAGTGAATACCGGGCGCAGCTCGAGGCGATTGAGGACCTCATCCAGGACCTCGGGATCGGATCCGGCACCCACGATCCGGTCGACCGTTGCGGCGAATGTGCGGCCGAGGTCCGCAGGAGCCAGGTCACCCACGCGATGCGTTTGTTCGGCGACGTTGGCAAGGTGGAAATACGCAGAAAAGGCGCGCACCAGATTGACCACCTCCTCCAGGTCGAGATCTGCCAGTACGGTCTCGAGGCGACCTGCGGCCCTCGGGTCGCCGCCGATGCGGGTCGCCTTCGTGAGCAGTCGAACCTCCTCGACGAGTTCGAGCAGATGTCGCCCATGTTGTCGTATCAGGGTGTCGCCGAGTTGGGATCCGAGCCGACGAATGTCGGCCCGGAGGCGATCGTCGCCCTCGCTGTGGTAGTCCGGATCCATGGGTGTGGGAGGCTACCGCGGTGCGTGGGCGCATCGACGACCGGATGCGGAGTCGAGGCGGTCGGGATCCCGAGCAGTCTTGTTGCCCCCCCTGCGGATGGCGGCGGCGCCGTTTGACCAGCGGCGGCCCGTTTGCTCAAAAGCCGGTCGTCTCAGCCATCTGAAGATCGGATGCTTCGATGCCCGTTGGGGGCCCTCTCCATGTGCTCACCACGAGACCTCCCCCGAGGATCGCGAGAAGGAATGCCACCGCCGCGACTGAAGGAATGCTGGAATCGGGGTTGCCCGGACGCGGCTGTCCGAACTGGAAGAAGAAGTCGATCGCCGGCATCAGGAGAACCACAGTCGGTGCAGCGACGAGCGCGAACCGGAGAACGGCGCTCCAATCCGTTGGACGGGTGTGCCAGTTGTAGGCGACGGCACCGGCCAGCGCTGGCAGCGTGAAGAGCGGGCTGAACCCGGGGGCTGCGATCGCGGTAGACAGAGCAAGAGCAATCCAGACCAGCAGAAACCCGGGTCCACGCATGCGTCGCTTGATCGGCATCCGACTGCTGAGCCACAGCGCAAGGGAGGCCCCCAATCCGAATGCGATCATGAAGTACAGGTAGCTCTCAAGAACCGATGGTGTCGACCGAATCGCCGTGACGAGGAGCCACGCGAACGTGGCGATGAGTGTTGCCGCCAGCGTCACGAGAAGGGCGGTTGCGCCGCTCAGGATGATCGATCCCATCTGTCGACCGTGCCGCCGTGATTCCCGGACGAATCCCACGAAGAGGAGCACCGCGCCGAGAAGTGCCACGGGAATCGACCACGAAGCGGGATACTGAACGAAGAACGGGCGGAGGGTGAAGTACACGGACTCGCCGGATTCCGGTATCGCACCAAGGTCGAGATCGCCGAACTGTCGGACGACTCCGAGCGCATTCGATCCGTGGTGTTGAACTGAGTCCCAGCTGACAGATCCAGGGTTGTCGGCGGGGGAGTGGTAGATGGGCGAGCCGCGCATGTAGGCGAAGTGAAAGCCGGGCACACCCGCATTGCGGAACGGGCCGAAGTCGGTTCCCACGTCACCGATGAGGGCGCTGGTCGTGGTGATGAAGGAGTACGCGGTTGGGTTCGATGCTCCTGCGGCGTAGTTCTCCACCAGCCACGCGGCTGGTTCGCTGCTCTCGACCAACGTTGAAGGCCCCGAACCTCCGTTTGTTTCGAGATTCACAACGATGGCGATATCACCGAAAACAGGGCTCTCCCGTACAAATGCCCGGGAGCCAGGCCGGGGAGCAGGTTCCTCGCCGTCGGTGAACAGGAGGATCACGTCGTTGCGGAGATGAGAGCTGGCGAGGATCGCCCTCGCCGCCTCCAAGATCGTCGCGACGCCCGACGTGTTGTCGTTGGCGCCGGGAGTTGTCGGCACGGTGTCGTAGTGGGCCATCAGGGCGATAGCCCCGGTGCTCGCGGTTCCGGGGATCCTCGCGATCACGTTGACGACATCAACAGGATCTCCCGGCTCGTAGTAGTTGGGAGTAGGGATCGTCTGGAAGTCCGGTTCAAGACCGAGCTCCTCGAGTTCGGTGACGACGTAGTCGCGGACCGCGGCGATCGCCGTCGACCCCATCGGGTGTGGTTCGCGGGCGATGACTTCGACGTGGCTCATGGCCCGAGCTGCCGAGAATTCGGCCGCTGGTGCATCTGAAGGTACTGCGGCCGGGGGTGCCACCGAGTAGAACCCAACCGCCACGAAGGCGGCGATCACAACCCACGGGACGGCTGACTGGGCGACCGAACGCCAACGAGAATTCTGGTCCACCGACCTTGATCCCATCAGTGCCTCCACCGGGGGCGGATCGCCCGTGTCGAGCGTACGCCGGAATCATCTCGGCGGAGTAGAGACCGACGGCCCTGATCGGGGTGGGTGCCGCGACAGCGAGCGGAAATGACGGGTGCCGCCCGGCAGATGTGCGGCGACTACGAGAAGTGCGAGTTCCACCATCGCTTGGAAAAGGGCAACACAAACGCTCGTCGACCCTGCCCCTTCGGTGACTGGCTTGGAGGGGTGGCATTCGACGCCGGTCCATGCCGACTCGTCGCGTCAGAATTTGCCGGTGTTGACCCAGGTGTCGGGGGGCGTGATCTCTTCGGTGACGTCCCAATGCTCGACAATCAACCCATCGTCGACGCGGTAGAGGTCGATGACGGCGATGCCCGTTTCGCCGTGACTCGCTTCGGAGAGCGCCGCGACGAAGCTGCCGGAACCGACGATTCGGTGGACTTGGTTGTAGACCAGCGGTGCGACGGCTGCTGCGAGGCCCCTGAGGCGTGCGATGACGCTCTCGATTCCGTCTTCGGCTCCGACGCTGTGCTCCACGTATGCCATCATTGACGCCGATCTCGAACGTACTGCCATGGTCATTGCCAACGACGCCCGGACCCGTCTCCTGCGCGAAGCCGCCCAACTCGCCGCCCCAATGCTCCAATCCCACTAGCCCGATTGAGCGGCTGGGGGAGGGGAGTGGGAAGGATGGCTGTGCACCAATGGAGTTGCTGGCCAGTCTGGCCGGAGGGCGTTCAGAAGGAGAGTGGAGAGGAGCCACTACTCCGGAAGACAGCCACCTATTCCGATTGTTGCTCTCGATAGAGGAGAACGGCATACACAAGGGCCACCAGGGCGTTCTCGGCGCGACGAGTCGCCGACATCGGATCCACAACGCGATCTTGGCCACTCACCGTGGGGAAGAGGCGCGAAATCGAGTGACAGACCGCATCCTCACCGATGCTTAGGTCGTACCCTCGTACATGCCCAGTTGGTTGCCCTCGGTGTCGGAGAACACGGCAAACCAACTGGTCTCGGTGATCGGCGTCTTCTCCAACACCACGGACCCGCCGGCCTCTGCGACCTTTGCGAGCACATCGTCGATCGAGTCGACCTCGACATAGCTTCGCATGGTCGGGAGGGACCCGTCTCGTGACACGAACCCGCCTCCGCTGACCTGATTCGGGGCTTGCCACATCGGATAGCCGTCGAACCCGGCCATCTCCGCGATCTGCCATCCGAGCACGTCGCCGTAGAAGGCTGTCGCTCGATCCATGTCGTCGACGGGAATGTCGATATGGGTGATGTCACCGTGTGCCATATTGTCTCCTCTCGCGGGGCGCCGACCAGATCGCGATCTTACATGGAGCAGTTCCGGCCGCAACAAGTCAGCGCGGAACTCCAGCTATACACGATTCCCGTCGCAGCTTTACATAACGTGGATTATGGGCGCCATATGTGCGGTGAGTAGAACGCCCCTACCGCTGGTGCCAGCAGGCAGTATCATCCAGCGACGAGGCAAAGGAGCGCTGTGGCCGTCGAGAATCGGACCGCGGGGATGACCGAAGAGGCGGAGCTGCTTGGAGAACGGGTCAAAGAGCTCGAAGCCAAGAATGCAAAGCTTGTCACAGCTAGCAAGAAGGACCAGCCGCTCAAGCCGTATCAGATCGAACTTCTGAAGCTCCAGCGGCACCTGGAGGCCAAACAGACACCGATGATCGTACTGTTCGAAGGCCGAGACGCCTCCGGCAAGGGTGGGACGATCCGCCGCATCACCCGATTCATGAACGAGAAGCGGTATCGCGTCGTTGCACTTGGCAGACCCACCGATGCGCAGCTCACCCAGTGGTACTTCCAGCGCTATGTCGAGCGATTCCCTACCGGCGGCGAGATGGCTCTGTTCGACCGGTCCTGGTACAACCGCGCACTGGTCGAACCGGTGTTCGGGTTCTGCACCATGCGCCAATACCGCGACTTCCTGAAGGGTGTAGTCGGGTTCGAGAAGGACATCGTTCGGCAAGGCACCGTGCTCGTGAAGCTCTACTTCAGCGTCGACAAAGACACACAGGCGACGCGCTTCGCCAGAAGGATCAATGACCCGCTTCGGCAGTGGAAACTGAGCGAGATCGATGTGCAGGCCCAGGAGTACTGGAATGAGTTCACCGAGATGAAGCACAGGATGCTCGAGCGAACGTCATCCGAGGTTGCCCCTTGGACGATCATCCGCTCCAGCCTCAAGCCAAAGGCGCGCATCAGCGCCATGAAGGTGATCCTCAACGCCGTGAACTACGCGGACCGGGATCCGAATCTCGACTTCACGCCAGATCCGGAAATCGTCATCACGGGACGCAGGGAACTCGCGCGTATGGACGAGGAACGCGATCGTTTCGGCCGCCCAAGCAACTGACCGTACCTTCCCGGATTTCACACCT
>CBFDAN010000086.1:0-7386 GCA_965602815.1 uncultured bacterium | reverse complement strand
TGTCCACGCTTCGTTGATCGTCGCCAGGATCTCCTCGGCAGGAACCACATGCCCCATCTCCCATCCATTGGAGGAGCCGACGTCCATGTACTCGATGAATCGAACGATGTGACCCGTTCCGCGAAACCTTCTCGCAATGTCGAGTAGGGAATCGTCGTTCAAGCCTCTACGGACCACTGTGTTGATCTTCACCGGCGCGAGGCCCGCCTGTTTTGCCGCGTCGATGCCCTCGAGAACGCGCGCCACCGGGAAGTCCACGTCAGCTGCATGTCGGAAGCGGGCGTCATCAACGGCATCGAGGCTCACGGTGATGCGATCGAGACCGGCGTCGGCGAGTTCCTGGGCGTGTCGGGCCAGCATGCTCCCATTCGTTGTCATGGCAACGTCGCGGATCCCGTCGACCGCGGATATGCGCCGCACAAGGTCCGCCACCCTGTGGCGAAGCAAGGGCTCACCTCCCGTCAGCCGGATCTTCTCGACGCCAGAACCGGCGAACAGTCCGACAAGCCGCTCGATCTCCTCGAACGTCAGGATCTCGTCTCGCGGCAGGAACACATGGTCCCGGTCGTAGACGTCGCGCGGCATGCAATACGCGCACCGGAAATTGCAGCGGTCCGTGACGGACACGCGCAGGTCACGCAACGGCCTTCCGAGAGTGTCGAGGATCATCCCTCAGAGGCTACCGAAGGTTTGGCTCTCGGGTGACCGTCAGACGACAAGGTCGAGGAACTCGTTGCGAGTTCGGGGATCCTCCTTGAACGTGCCGCGCATAGCGCTGGTGATCATCGCGCTCTCCTGCTTCTGGACACCACGCATCATCATGCAGAGGTGCCGCCCCTCCATCACAACGGCGACGCCGTGGGGGTCGAGAATCTCGGTGAGTGCATCGCCAACCTGGTTCGTAAGGCGCTCCTGCACCTGAAGGCGGCGGGCGAACACGTCGACGATCCTGGCGACTTTCGAGAGTCCGATGATCTTGCCCTTGGGGAGATACGCAACTGCCGCCTTGCCAAAGAACGGCAGCATGTGGTGCTCGCACATCGAGTAGAACTCGATGTCCTTCACCAGCACCATCTCCTCGGCGCCTTCTGCGTCGAACACAGCGTTGTTGACGACTTCTTCGAGCGACGTTGAGTACCCGCTCGTCAGGAAATCCATCGCTTTCGCGACACGCAGAGGTGTGCGTCGGAGGCCCTCGCGATCCGGATCCTCTCCGATCTCGAGCAGTTGCTCGCGGACGAGGCCCTCAAATTTGGGGGCGTAGACGTCGGAGACATCGTCAAAGTCCTCCGGCGCTCGCGGCGTATATGGGGTGCTGAGATGAATAGCCATGACAGTACGAACCTCTCCCGGACCGATTTGTTCTGCTATTTCCTTCGTAGTGCGACCGTCACTTGGATGAACCCAATCCGGAGCGACCTCCGCGATCGGCACCGCAACGTGCGGAGCCGTTCCCGCCAAGGGGTCCGGAAGCACCCATCCGTCCACATCCAGTTCCGTGTCACCGAAGTAGGCGACGTCGAGATCGATAGTGCGCGGCGCGTTCGGGTCGTCAGTGCGTTCGCGGCCGAGCTCTTGTTCAATGTGACGGAGCTCCGTTCGCAACTCGATGGGATCGAGCTCCGTACAGATCAGAGCGGCTGCGTTGAAGAAGTCGGGTGCATCCTCGGGTCCACCGACGGACGGGCTCTCATAGAAGCGACTCACACGTTCGACCGTGATGTGGGGCGCCCGGGTCAGGAGCCGAACTGCCTCCGGCAGGTTGCGCTCCCGCTCGATGTTGGAGCCGAACGCCACAATGGCCTTGGCTGTTCCTTCACGCATCGGCAACTCCTTCTTCCCTGGTCCGGTGGATGGTGATGCCAACCGAACGTGCGTGACGCAGCGCGCCCGGCTTCTCGACGTTCAACTCCACCACCGCCACGCGATCGTCCGATTCGAAACAGATATCAACGAGGTCGGCGACCAAGCGCTCGACCAGCATCGGCTCACCTTGTTCGATGTGAGCAATAAGGCGCTTCGTGATCGTCCGGTAGTTGACGGCGTCTTCGATGTCGTCGCTGAGCGCAGCCGACCGTGTGTCCGCCCACAACGTCGCGTTGACGAGGATGTCTTGCGGATTGACCCGCTCGTCCGGATTGATCCCCAAGATCCCAGAAACGAGCAAGTCCTTGATGTGAATCTGATCAAGCGAAGGGTTCATGCCGACTCCCGGGATAGTTCACAGCTTGGGCAGCCGGGGGAAACGAGATACGAGACCCGAGATTCGAGACACGGGCCGGCCACCCGCTCGGGCTCGTGATTCGTACCTCACAACAAGTGCCCCCCTCCGTCGACCCGAACGATCTCTCCCGTCACAAAGTCATTCTCGAGGAGGCTCAGGATCGCAGCGACCACCGGAGCCGTACCTCCTGCCCTCCCAATCGGCAGTTCGGCTGCCAAACGCTGGGCATAGTCGTCGTCCTCCCCGGGCGGGGGCAGGATCACGCCCAGCGCAACGGCGTTGACTCGGATCCGGGGGGCGAGCTGCAGTGCGGCGGCTCTGGTGAACGTGTCGATGCCACCCTTCGCCACGATGTAGCTGAAGTGCTCCCGGTACGGGCTCTGGGTACGGACGTCGGTGATGTTCACCACGGAACCGTCGAGGTCCTCAGGAAGTGCGTTCGCCAGGGCCTGTGTGGCGAACACCGGGGACGCGAGCGTCAGGTCGAAGGTGCGTCGCCACTGTTCGAGCGTGACGTCGCCAATGGTATCCGCAGGGAATCCGGACGCGCTGTTGACGAGGATCGAAGGAGTTCCGAGCGACTCTGTGGCGAGGTCGATGAGCTCGCGAGCTGTCGAAGGATCAGAGAGATCGACCGATCCGATCTCGGCACGCACTCCGAGATCGCTGACTTCCTGAGCCGTCTCCTCGGCGGGTCCGGCCGATCGGTTGTAGTGGATGAAGACGTCGGTGCCCGATCGCGCGAGGCCGAGAGCAACTGCGCGCCCGACTCGAACGCCTCCGCCGGTCACGATCCCAACTCTGCCGCGTAGGTCCATTGCGGTGAGCGTACCCACCCGAAGGCCCTTGCCGTTCCTGTTTCGCCGGCAATCGCTGCCTTGCTCCGCGACCGCCTATCCTGGCTGCCGTGAGCAAGGAAGACCCCAAGCACGGACGCTGGATCCTCCCGGTTGTGGTTGCCGCGTTGATCGGATTCACCTACCTCTTCGTGAACGCGCTCCCCCCGGCCGAGATTCCGGTCGGGACGACGACCACGGTTGTCGCCGCGGAAACCACCACAACCACGACTTCGGCGGCGACAACGACCACACTTCCCGCCGACATTGCAGCGTTCCTCCAGTTGGTCAACGGCTACGCGAGCGACGCAGTCACGATCAACTCCGACATCGACACCGCGAACACGGCGTGGGAGAACGACGAGGCGTCGTTCGAAGACACGCTTGCCTCGTTTGAAGCATCGAGGGTCGACGCGCAGACCCTGAGCGACAACGTCGCAGCCACCAATCCGCCCGACATATACGCCGAAGTCTGGCCGGATGCCGTGACCACCGCCGCCGCCCTTCCGACGGGTGTCGACGCGGCGATCGACGGTCTCCGTGCCCCCGACGATGGCACCGCCCGTCGCGAGGCCGTCGCTGCCTACGACGTTCTGACGGACGAATTCCTCAGCGCCCTCGACGCAGTCACGGCAGCGACCCCCTAGCTTCGATCGCGTAGATGAGGTCCGGAGCACATCTCGACTGACGACTGACGACGGCTCATCCAACCAAGAAACCCGCCCCAGGGAGTTGGGGCGGGCCTCTCGTGGTCGACTGTTCAGCTACGCGTTACCTACTCCGCGAGCGCACCACAGACCTTGTTCGTCACCAGTGCAGCAACGGTGTACGGATCGGCATTTGCGTTCGGGCGCCGGTCCTCGATGTACCCCTTCCCATCCTTGGCAACCTGCCACGGGATCCGGACAGAGGCACCCCGGTCCGAGACCCCATAGGAGTACTCGGTCCACGGTGCGGTCTCATGGAGACCGGTCAAGCGACGCTCGATGCCCGCCCCGTACACCTTGATGTGCTCCTCCGGGTCGACGGCCAGAGCTTCACACGCCGCGATGATCGGCTCGTAGGACTCGCGCATTGCGATGGTTGAGAAGTTCGTGTGCATGCCTGCGCCGTTCCAGTCGCCGTCAACCGGCTTCGGGTTCAGGTGTGCGGAGATGTCGTAGTCCTCGGCAATGCGATAGAGCAGCCAGCGCGCCATCCACAGATGGTCACCCACTTCAGCCGGGCCGAGTGGTCCGATCTGGAACTCCCACTGGCCGATCATCACCTCGGCATTCGTGCCCGAGATGGCGATCCCTGCCTCCAGGCAGGCGGCCGTGTGATCCTCGACGATGTCGCGCCCCCAGATCTCATCTGCGCCGACGCCGCAGTAGTACCCACCCTGCGGTGCCGGATAGCCGCCGACCGGCCAGCCGTGCGGGCGTCCGTCCTTGAAGAACGTGTACTCCTGTTCGAGGCCGAACCACGGATCCTGATCCGCGTACTGCTCGTATGCGGCAACGGCGGCAGCCCTCGAGTTCGAAGGGTGCGGTTCCATATCAGGCGTGAGGACCTCGCACAACACGAGCACGTCGTCTCCACCACGGATTGGATCGGGCCGAATGAATACCGGGTTCAGTACACAGTCCGAGAGGTTCCCCGGTGCCTGTTCCGTGCTCGAACCGTCAAATCCCCAGACCGGCGGTTCTTCGCCCGTCTCCACAATCTTGGTCTTGGAACGAAGCTTGGCCGTCGGCTTCTGACCGTCGATCCAGATGTATTCCGCCCGATACGCCATAGGTGCCTCCGATGTTGTCTGGTATGTCTCGGTGACACGGGCGCGCGCCACCAATCGAATCCAGACAAGCATCCCAGCCGGCCATTGCCCAGAGGTAACCGCCGTGTGAACGCTGTGTTACAGCACGATTGACCACTGGCGCCACATCCGGAACGCCGTACGATGGTGGCTCTCGGAGGCCAACACCCATGGACAGACAACACGAATACGTCCTCAGAACCGTTGAGGAGCGGGGCATTCGCTTCATCCGCCTCTGGTTCACCGACGTTCTCGGGTTCCTCAAGTCGTTCGCGATCACACCCGCCGAACTGCGCGTGGCGCTCGAGGATGGCTTGAGCTTTGACGGGTCTTCGATTGACGGCTTCTCCCGCACATATGAGGCCGACATGCTCGCCAAGCCCGACCCGACGACGTTCCAAACCTTGCCCTGGACTTCCGGCGATGCTGGTGTGGCCCGGATGTTCTGCGACATCGTCACACCGGACGGAGAACCGTTCGACGGTGATCCACGCCAGGTGCTGCGACGCACGATGAAACGGGCCTCCGATCTCGGCTACACCTTCTACGTGGCACCCGAGGTCGAGTACTTCTACTTCGCGGACTCAGGGCCCGAGCCGCAGGTGCTCGACCGTGGTGGCTACTTCGACTTGACGCCGCTCGACGTTGCGCAGGAGTACCGGCGCTCGACCATCATCGCGCTCGAAGAGCTCGGCATTCCGGTCGAATTCTCACATCACGAGGTTTCTCCTTCGCAGCATGAGCTTGATCTGCGCCACACCGATGCGTTGACGATGGCCGACAGCATCGTGACCACCCGCCTCGTGGTGAAGGAAGTAGCGATGGAGCACGGCCTGTATGCCACGTTCATGCCGAAGCCGCTCGCCGAATACGACGGATCCGGCCTGCATCTGCATCTATCGCTCTACCGAGGTGAGACCAACGCCTTCCACGAGGAAGGTGCCGAATACGGCCTTTCGAAGGTCGCGCACGGCTTCATCGCCGGCCTGCTGCGCCACGCCAATGAGATCACGGCAGTCACGAACCAGTGGGTGAATTCGTACAAACGCCTCGTCGGCGGCTTCGACGCCCCCGTGTTCGAGACGTGGGCACGCAACGATCAGACGGCGCTCGTCCGCATCCCCGCAGCAAAACGCGGGAAGGTCGACTCCACCCGCATCGAGTACCGATCCCCGGATCCGGCGACGAACCCATACTTGGCGTTCTCGGTGATCCTCGCTGCTGGGCTCGCAGGAATCGAGAACAACTATGAACTCCCACCAGAGATGGGCCACGATGTTCTCGGCATGTCACGCTCAGCGCTGCAATCGTCCGGCATCGAGAGACTTCCGTCGAACCTCAACGCCGCATTGCGGGTCATGGAAGACTCCGCGCTCGTTCGCTCGACCCTCGGTGAGCACGTCTTCGAGTGGTTCCTGAAGAACAAACGTGCCGAGTGGTCGAGGTATGAAGAACACGTATCCCGATTCGAGCTGGAGGAGTACCTCCCGGTGCTGTGATGTTTGTTGCTGTCTTCCCCCCCACGCCGTCTGCCGCCCTGACCGCCGCGCTCCTCGCGGTTGGGTACAGTCCGGTGCCGATCGCGGACGTCGCCGACGCGGCGCGGCGCGAGCCCGAGCGTGGCTGGTCTGCCGCGGTCGTCGAACTCTCTGAAGACGCCGGCCTGGCAATCACGGTCGGCCGGAAGCTGCGCGATGAACACGGTATCCCGGTGCTGCTCGTCGTCGATCGCACGCTGACCGCGGACCTCGCAACCGAGGATGGTTTCGACGATTTCGTCCTGACCCCGGTAGATCAGGCCGAGTTGGCCGTCCGACTCGGCAAACTCGATCGGGTCGAGGCGGTCGAACACGCGGATCCGATCCTGAAGCACCACGACCTCGAACTCAACACTGCGACGTACCAGGCGACCATTGCCGGGCGCCCGCGCGACCTCACCTTCATGGAGTACGAGTTGCTTCGGTTCTTCGTCGAGCACCCGCAGCGGGTGTGGTCAAGGGAGCAGATTCTCTCCAAGGTGTGGGGCTACGACTACTACGGCGGCTCCCGAACCGTCGACGTCCATGTGCGCCGCCTGCGCGCCAAGCTCGGAGAAGAACGCTCAAAGTGGATCGCCACCGTGAGAAGCGTCGGCTACCGGTTCGGGTAGACGGCGCGTTCCACACCGAGCGTCGGATTGAGCCGTCGGCACCCGGGCGGGAAGCAAGTAGGAAGTGCCGAGTAGCAGGACCCGAGACTCGTCGCGTGGCCGTGTCCTCGTCTCTACGGCCGCGCCGTTGGGGAAGTAGGAAGACCGGAGACGTGAGACCCGAGACAAGGCCGGATTCTTGTCTCCCTCGCCGAAGGGCGAACATGCGACGATGAGCTCCGCCGAGAGTCTCAGGTTTCGTGTTTTGCGTCTCGAGCCCGGAGATTCCCATGGACCTGCCGACCCTGCCCTTCTACTACGACTACGCCTGCCCCTGGGCCTACATGGGCAGCTGCCGCGTGGAGTCCTACTTCCGCGACCTCGGCGTGCAGATCGACTTCCG
>CBFDAN010000085.1:0-7389 GCA_965602815.1 uncultured bacterium | reverse complement strand
TTGAGGAGGCCGTGGAGGAAGCGGCTGACACCGTGCTCGACGCTGACGAGATCGCGTTGGATGACGAACCAGAAAACGAGGAGAACTGAGTGGCGAAGCAAAGGGTCTACGAACTCGCACGAGACCTTGGGCTCGAATCCAAGGATGTGCTGGCGCGCGCTCAGGAACTCGGAATCGAGGTGAAGACGGCATCGTCCGGCCTGGAGGAGGACGGTGTCGCGCTCGTTCGCATGTCCTACGAGGCGACCGCAGGTGATGCCGTCGAAACGCCGAGCATCGAACCGGAGATCGAAGTCGAGGCTGTCGAGGAGCTGGATCTCGAGTCGGAGACCGAATCGGAACTCGATTCGGATGCGCTTCTGGAACCAGAGCTCGATACGGAGCCGGACGGGGATTCGGAGCCTGATGACGAGCACGTCCTTCTGGTGGAACCCGGTCTCACGACACATGAGCTCGCCCGTCTGATCCAGACCCGTACCGTTGTCATCGTCCAGGCCCTCATGGAGATGGGTGAGATGGTCCCGGCAGGCGGAGAGATCCCAACCGATGCCATCGAGCTACTCGGCCGCAAGTTCGGCTACGAGCTCCTCGTTGCGGAACAGGATGAGGTGGAACCCGAGGACCAGGGTCCAGAGCACCATGTCGTCGAATACGAAGACGACCCGGCAAGCCTGAAGCCCCGCCCCGCCGTGGTCACCGTCATGGGCCACGTCGATCACGGAAAGACTCAACTGCTCGACACGATCCGCACGGCCGACGTCGTCGCGGGGGAGGCCGGTGGTATCACCCAGCACATCGGCGCCTATCAGGTCACGAGCGGCGGCAACCTGATCAGTTTCATCGATACGCCAGGCCACGAAGCCTTCACGGCGCTCCGGGCTCGGGGGGCGAATGTCACCGACCTCGTGATCCTTGTTGTTGCTGCAAACGACGGAGTGATGCCGCAAACGGTCGAAGCAATCGACCACGCCAAGGCCGCAGACGTGCCGATCATCGTCGCGATCAACAAGATGGACCTCGAGACTGCGGACCCATACGCCGTCCGCGCGGCACTCACGCAGCATGGCATCGTGGTCGAAGATCTCGGTGGAGAAGTGCCTGCGGTCGAAGTCTCGGCGTTGACCGGGGACGGAATCGCGGACCTCCTCGAGATCGTTGCATTGGTCGCCGAGGTTGAGGAGCTCGCTGCCAACCCGAGCGCACCGGCGGTCGGCACCGTCATCGAGGGACAGCTCGAAGTCGGGCGTGGCCCGGTCGCCACCGCCATCGTGCAGCGAGGAACGCTCAAGAAGGGCGACGCCATCGTCTGCGGTACCGTGTCTGGACGAGTTCGGGCCATGTTCGACGAACGGGGTGGACAGCTGACATCTGCCGGCCCGAGTGCTCCGGTGCTCATCTCGGGATGGAGCGACGTCCCTCTTGCCGGTGACATGTTCGAGGTTGTGCACAACGAGCGCACGGCGCGCAAGATGGCCGAGGAAGAAACGTCGAGGAAGCGTGGCAAGGAGCTCACGGTTCCGACCGCCACCGAGCGGCTGACCCAGCTCCTCGAGCAGCTGAGGACTTCTGACCACGCTG
The DNA here is from genome assembly GCA_965602815.1 of uncultured bacterium. GTDB lineage: Bacteria > Actinomycetota > Acidimicrobiia > Spongiisociales > UBA5794 > JAHEEL01. The sequence goes on along the minus strand of CBFDAN010000085.1, from coordinate 5,811 downwards.
AGTTGCGCATCATCGTCAAAGCCGACGCACACGGTTCACTCGAGGCGATCCGTGATGCTGTTGCGAAGATCTCACGAGAAGATGCTGCGGTCGCGGTTGTACACGGTGCCGTTGGTGGCATCACTGCGAAAGACGTCATGCTGGCCGAGGCCTCCGAAGCCCTGATCTACGGATTCAACGCTCGGCCGGACGCCTCCGCTCGATCCGCAGCGAAGGAAGCTGGGATCGACATTCGGACGTTCTCGATCATCTATGAACTCCTCGACGACATCGAGTCGATGCTTGTTGGAGAACTCGCCCCGGACGAAGTGGAATCGTTCCTCGGTGTGGCCGAGGTCCGAGCGACCTTCCGCGCACCTCGCTTCGGATTCGTGGCCGGCTGCTACGTAACGGAGGGGGGCATCAACCGCAATGCCAGAGCACGCCTCGTGCGCGACGGCGTCGTCGTGTATGACGGCAGGATTGCCTCGCTGCGGAGGTTCAAAGAGGACGTTCAGCAGGTCCAAACCGGATACGAATGTGGAATCGGTCTGGCCAACTTCCGCGATGTGAAGGAAGGCGACACGATCGAGTCCTATGAGGTGAACGAGATCGCCAGGACTTGATCCGGCGATTGTCCGTAGAGGAGGCGCTGGGTGTACGTCGGGGCTCTTCGCGTCGAATTGCGGATCCGAGGGATGCGATCGCTCAAGGAGAAGCGCCGCGTTGTGAAGAAGATCATCGCCGACATCGGAGCCGCGCACCCAATTGCCGTGGCAGAGGTCGATCATCAGGACCTCTGGCAGCGCGCCGACCTGGGGATCGCCGCGGTCTCCGAGTCGCCCGGACAGGTTGACCGGATGTTGGCCTCGATCACCAGAGAACTCGAACGCCGCACAGAAATCGAGGTCCTCGGCACCAGTCGCTCATATCTTGACGAGGAGGACCAATGAGTCGTCCGGACAGCCCCCGCATGCGCAAGGTCAATGAGCTTCTGCGAGAGGTCATCGCCGAGGCAGTGACCGAACTCAAGGATCCGGGTCTTGGCTTCCTCACCATCACCGGTGTTGACGCCTCGCCTGACCTGAGGAACGCGTTTGTCTACTACTCGGTGCTCGGGACGGACGAAGAGGTCGAGGAGACGGGAGCCGCGCTCGACCGTGCGGCGCCCCATATTCAGTCGATTGCCGGCAGTCAGATCCGCATGAAGTACACCCCGAGGCTCACCTTCAAGCTCGATCCATCGATTGGCGAAGGGCTCAAGATCGATCAGCTGCTACACCGACTGGATCCAGATCCCGAGGAGCCGCATGCCGCCGACTGAACAGATCTGGAGCCAGGCGATCGACGAGATCACCGAGGCGCAGCGGATCGGCATTGTCGGTCACATTCGGCCTGACGGTGATGCGCTCGGTTCGATGATCGCGATCGCACTCGGGGCGCGAGCGGCCGGCAAGGATGCCGTGGCATCGTTCGGACTGCCCTTCGTGGTTGGGGACGAATTCCGTGTCCTCGATCAGAGTGTCTTGGTCCCGCCGTCAGAATTCCCCGACGACCTCGACCTCGCGATCGTGTGCGACACGGGAGTTCTCGATCGGATCGGCTCAGTCGGCTCTGCAGTGTCCGGTGCGAAACGCATCCTCGTTATCGACCATCACGTGACCCCTGCAACGATCGGCGATGTCCGTGTGGTGGATCCCGCCGCGGCGGCGACGACCCAACTCGTCTACGAATTCCTGCAGCGCCTCGGGTGGGCGATCACCCGACCGATCGCAGAGGCTCTCTACGTCGGCCTCGTCACCGACACGGGACGCTTCCAGTATTCGTCGACGACTCAGGCGGTCCACCGCATGGCGGCAGACCTCTTGGCGGCCGGGGTCGAACCGGCGCCGATCGGACGGGCGCTCTACGAGGAGACGCCATTCGGGTACTTCACCGTTGTCTCACGCGTCCTCGGAAGTGCCCGCCTGGACACCAATGCGGGACTCGTGTGGGCGATCCTGCGACAGCAAGACATCAGCGACGCCGGCATTGGGTGGGAATCTGCGGATCAACTCATCGATCTCGTCCGCCTTGCCAGGGAAGCCGGTGTTGCCTGCCTGCTAAAGGAGATCCGGCCGGGCGTGCTGAAGGGGAGTCTCCGGTCCCGCGGTCAGGTCGACGTCGCCTCCATTGCGGCTTCGTTCGATGGCGGAGGACACCGCAACGCCGCTGGGTTCACGTCGGACCTCACCGTCGAAGCGACGATCGACCAGATTCTTGGGTTGATGACGTGAAGAAGACCGGGATCGGCGACGGGTTCCTGCTTGTCGACAAGGACCAAGGATGGACGAGCCACGATGTTGTTGCGAAGGTCCGCGGGCTCATTGGAGGCAAGGTTGGGCACGCCGGCACGCTCGACCCCATGGCCACCGGCCTGCTGATCCTCGGTCTCGGGAAATACACCCGGTTGCTTCGCTACGTCCAGGGCCTTCCGAAACAGTATCGGGCCACGACGCAGTTCGGGGTTGCGACCGACTCGCTTGATGCCGACGGCGCCGTCATCGACCGCGCTCCACTTCCGGTAACCATGCCGCAACTCGAGACGGCTGCCGAGCGATTCCGCGGCCCGATCCTGCAAATCCCCCCAATGGTGTCGGCGCGGAGGATCGAGGGGAGGCGCCTCTATGAACTTGCGCGAGCCGGCGAGGTCGTCGAACGAGAGGCTCGGCCCGTCGAGATCTACGAACTCAACATCATCGACCTTGCGCCATCCGACTACCCAGAGGTGACCTTCGACGTCGTGTGCAGCACCGGAACGTATGTGCGAACCCTCGGCGACGATCTCGCCAGAGCTGTCGGCGGGCGAGCGCATCTCACTGCGCTCCGGAGGATTCGCAACGGCCAGATCGACGTCGGTGAAGCAGTCGGGATCGCGACGGTCGAGGAGGCGGTGAAAGCCGGAACAATCCGGGACCTGGTCGCGACCTCCGACGTGGTGCTCGCCGACATACCGGCCAGGGTGATCCCGCAGCCGTACGTGACCGCCGCGCGGAACGGCGCCGCGGTCCCCGTTGCCGCGCTCGAAGGCAGCGAGGGAGAGCCGAAGTCCGGCCTGGTTCGGCTGGTCGCCGACGGGTCCCTCGTTGGTGTGTACCGAATCGACGGTTCGGCCGCCAAGGCAGAGGTTGTCACCGCATGATCATCTACCAAGGCGACCCGACAGAATGGGAGAGACCCGAGAACGGTTCCGCCGTTGCCATCGGTGTCTTCGACGGCGTACATCTCGGACATCAGCGGGTGCTCAGGGCACTACAACGACACGACAAGCGTCTCACCCGAGTGGCGATGACGTTCGGCACACACCCTGCGGCAGTCCTTGCCTCCGACGGCGCCCCGACACGATTGAGCACGCTCAAACGTCGCTTCGAACTCCTCGAAGCATCGGGGGTCGACCGAATCGCCGTGCTCGGCTTCGACACGTCGATGCGGGACATGACACCTGACGAGTTCGTTGACGCCTTTCTCGTCGATGGTCTGAACGCACGTTTCGTCGCTGTTGGATCTGGCTTCCGCTTTGGACGCGACGCATCCGGCACAACCGCGACGCTTGCTGAATTCGGGGCGAGGCGCGGGTTTGAGATCGAGGTCGTCGACATCGCCCGGCGCGACGACGAGGAGATCCGATCCACACTGATCCGGCAACGCTTGGAGCTCGGAGATGTTGCGGGCGCTACAGAGATGCTTGGCCGACCATACGAGATGGAGGGCATCGTTGTCCCGGGAGACGGTCGCGGGCGGCAACTGGGTGTGCCCACCGCGAACGTCTCGTTCCCCGCCATGCTCACCGTGCCGCGTGGCGGCGTCTACGCGGTCATCGTCGGGATCGACGGAACGAACCACCCCGGGGTCGCAAACCTCGGTGTCCGACCGACGTTCGACGGACACGAACAGGTCCTCGAGGTCCATGTGCTCGGATATGACCGGGATCTCTACGGCAGACAACTTCGCGTCGGCCTCGTGGAGCGCATCCGTGACGAGCATCGCTTCGCTTCCGCCGACGAGCTGCTCACACAAATCCGGTCCGACATCACGTCCGCAGCGCGCATCTTGAGGAAACAGGCCTCTTGACGCCGGCGGGTCGCCCCTGCATCGTGGCGACGTACCCTGCACTCCCCGGGATTGGATCCCATTGTGCCGGGTGCCCTGCTCGCTGCCGCTGCTGTCGTGGCGTCAATCCTGACGACTATGCCGCTCCACTTCTCCGATTGGTCGACCACCACCGTCCCGCCATCGACAAGCACAGCCGCTTCGCTCTCCGGAGACGTCCTGCAGATGGTCGCGCCCGGGGATGCCCTTGGATTGTCGCCCGGTGAACCCGACAGGCCGAAGGGCGCCCCGATCCGAATACCCCTCGTTCCGTCGGGAGGTGCCGGCATTAGTGGTGCGGTGATCGCAAGCGCCGTCCTTGCCCGCCGACGTCGCACGGGATCACCCTCGAGTTCGCCGGATCCGCTGTTCGTCTACGTGCCCGGCCACGGGGGCGATCCGCAAGGGTTCGACGATCTCGCCGGCCGGATCGGTGTGGACCCACACGATGTTCGCGTCTTCGACTATCGGTGGGCCTGGCCGTCGGATGATCCGATTGAAGCCTCCCAACGGGCCTCGGCAGATGATGCAGCCGACGCACTCGGTGCCTACCTGGCAGCGCTCGGTGCTGACGGCAGGCCGATCTACCTCGTCGGACACAGCAAGGGTGGGGCTGTGATCACGGAGGTCGTGGCCCGGTGGGACGAACATCCGATGGTTGGTGTTGATGCGGTTGTCGGAGCGGCAATCCTCGATCCGCCGATCTCGAGCGGGCCGCTCGGGCTGCTGCAGAGCCTCGGCTGGCTTCACGGCAACACGGCTGACGACGGCCTGTTCAACCCCATCCGCTGCGGGTGGACCGGCTGTCGCGACATTCGAGACGGCCTCGGCGAACAATCCGGAGTTGAGGTCGTGATCGTCCGGAACCCCGATGCCGAGTTCACGAACTTCCGTGATCGCCCTGATGGTGTCCGGGTCTACGACCTCGACGACGGTGGTGGTGGCATGCTCAGTCGCTTCCCGAATATCTTTGGGATGTGGAATCGGATGGGGGAGGCCCACAGCTCCGTGATGCACAGCGACACCGTCGCGGCCTGCATTGCAGCTGAGGCGCAACGGGCGGGTTCGTGTGTCTGGCCGGTCTCGAACACCCTCGCGACCCTGCGCACGAGCCGTCGTATCAACATGGATCCGGCGAAACGATGGCAGGCTGCGCGCGACGCCGGGCGCCACGGACACGGCGCGTCGGGGACGCGTGGCGTCCGTTGAAATGAAGGTTTGGGTGGTTAGCGTCGTGTGTTGCTATCATCACGCATCGGGCGATCGCCCGCGTACTCTGTCGCGAAGGAAAGACCCTCGTGAACGACACTCAAACCGTCGTCGATGAATTCGGCACGCACGCTACCGACACCGGCTCGCCGGAGGTCCAGGTGGCGCTGCTCACCGAACGCATCAACCATCTAACCGAACATCTCAAGGTCAACAAGAAGGACCACCACAGCCGTAGAGGGCTGTTGATGATGGTCGGGAAACGCAGGCGACTTCTCCGGTACCTCCACGATCAGGATGTGGAGCGCTACCGGTCGCTCATCGCGAAACTGGGATTGCGCCGATAGCGCAGACGGAGGCGGCTTTCTGGTCGCCTTCGGCGTATTCGACGCTCCCTCGCATACCAATGCGGAGGTACCAGTTGTCAGTGGATGGGCCTCGGCTCCGTCGAGACCCGCCCACTGCCAATTGGTCGCCGCTTCAACGAAGGAGAGA
>CBFDAN010000084.1:0-7404 GCA_965602815.1 uncultured bacterium | reverse complement strand
GACTCGCTGTCGCACCACTCGTCGAAGACCTCGGCATCCGCGTCACTGTGCTCGGCACGCCGGCCGAAGAGGCCTACGGGGGCAAGGTCGACCTCATCAACGCCGGTGCGTTCGCCGACGCCGCGGCCGCGATGATGATCCACCCAGCCAACGACGACGTGGTGGACAAGAACTTCCTCGCGGTGGCCCAGTTCGATGTCGAATTCCACGGCAAGGAATCGCACGCTGCGTTCAAACCACAGGTCGGTATCAACGCCCTCGATGCCGCAGTTCAGGCCTACGTCAACATCTCGACGCTCCGTCAGGCAATCTATCCAACGGACAAGATCCACGGCGTGATCACCCACGGCGGCGACGTTCCGAACGTGATCCCGGCCTTCACCTCGACGTCCTGGTATGTGCGGGCCTTCACGAAGGAACGTCTCGACGAACTCTACGAGAGGGTCCTCGCTGCCTTCGAAGGAGCCGCAGTCGCAACCGGGTGCTCCCTCGAAGTGAAGCCACGGGGGCATGCGTACACCGACATGGTCGTCGATCCGTTGATGGCCGATCTGTACGCCGAGAACTCCGCAGCCATCGGCCGCCCGATGCACCGAATGAGCGAGTACGACCCAGCAGCTACCGGTTCCACAGACATGGCCAACGTGTCGTACGTGGTCCCTACGATCCACCCGATGCTCGACATCGGAGCGGCACCTGCGGTCAACCACCAGAAGGACTTTGCCGCTCACACGCTGGCACCATCGGGGGAGGCCGCGATCACCGACGGCGCACTCGCAATGGCGCTGACGATCATCGACCTCGCCGAGGGCAACCGGTGGAGCGAACTCGGCAACGCGAGGGACTGATGAAGGATCGTCTGGCCGGGCGCTGTCCTATCTTCTTGCCATGACCGCCAGAGCGACCACAACCGGCACCGCCTGGTACCAACTCGACGCCGATGCCGCGCTCGAGCAGCTCAATTCGTCCCGCGACGGACTCTCGGAACGAGAGGCCGAAGAGCGCCTCGCAACGTACGGGCCCAACGACCTCGAAGACCGCGGCGGCCGATCGGCACTGCAGATCTTCCTCACCCAGTTCCGGGACCTCTTCACCGTGATCCTGATCGTCGCGGCGGTGATCTCGGCATTCCTCGAGGACTGGATCGAGGCCGTTGCGATCCTGGCAATCATCATCCTCAACGCGGTGATGGGATTCGTCCAGGAAAAGAAGGCCGAAGAGGCTATGGCGGCCCTCAAGCGCATGTCGGTCCCCGAAGTGACGCTTGTCCGCTCCGATGAGACCATCGTCACGACGTCGAGCGACATCGTCCCCGGAGACATCCTCGTCCTCGAGACCGGAAACATCATCCCGGCGGACGGCCGACTGATCGACGCGGTGAACCTCGACGTCGAGGAAGCCCCGCTCACCGGCGAGTCGGTTCCGGTCGGCAAGGACGCCGACAAGGTCTATCACACTGAGGCGGCGGTCGCCGACCGGCGCAACACCGTCTACCGGGGAACCACCGTCACCCGTGGCCGCGGGGTCGTGGCGGTGACCGACACCGGGATGCAAACCGAACTCGGTCGCATCGCCGGCCTCCTGCAATCGGTCGAGGAAGAGCGCACACCGCTCCAACGCCGTCTCGACCACCTCGCCAAAGTGCTGGCGGTGGTCGCGTTGGGGATCGTGGCGCTCCTGTTCGCCATCGGGGTCATGCAAGGCGAGAGCGTCGAGACGATGCTGCTGACGTCGGTCAGCCTCGCCGTCGCCGCGATTCCCGAAGCAATGCCCGCCGTTGTGACGATCGCCCTCTCACTCGGTGCGCAGCGCATGCTGAAACGAAGGGCCCTCATCCGCCGCCTCCCCGCAGTCGAAACCCTCGGCTCCGTCTCGGTGATCTGCTCCGACAAGACGGGTACGCTCACCGAGAACCGGATGACGGTCACCGTCCTCGACCTCGCGAACGACGAGGTGGTCCTCACCGGAGAGAGCAGCGGACCGCTCACCCCCACCGAGATCGGAGCTGATGCGATTGCCCAGGGCCTCGAGGCGGCGCTGGCCACCGGGGCGCTGTGCAACGATGCAACCCTCACCACAACCGAGCAGGGCTACCGATCGGTGGGAGATCCAACGGAGACGGCCATCGTCCTCGCCGCGGCGGAACTCGACATCCCGAAACCGGCGCTCGAGGACCTCTTCCCCCGCATCGGAGAGGTCCCGTTCGACTCCACTCGTAAACGCATGACGACCATCCATTCCGTTCCAGCTTCTCTTCCGGCGTGGGTCGACGGAATCGCGACCGTGTTCTCACCGGGCACCGCGGCTGCTTCGTTCATGAAGGGCGCCGTGGAACGGGTCATCGAGGCGTCCACGTCTGTGCTGGTCGCAGGCACAATCGATCCGATGTCCGACGAGTGGTCGAAGCGGATTGTCGACCGCACCGAGTCCATCGCCGCGACCGGGACCCGCGTCCTCGCCGTAGCGGCCCGGGGGTGGGACACACCGCCCGATGAGGAAGAGGCCGAACAGGGTCTCGTCTTCATCGGCCTGTTCGGTTTGATGGATCCGCCGCGGCCAGAGGTGTCGGAAGCCGTCGCCAAGGCGAAGGCTGCTGGTATCAGCACCGTCATGATCACGGGTGACCACCCATTGACCGCCCGCCACATTGCCACCGAGGTCGGCATCGACCCGAACGGTGGTTTCGTCACGGGCGCCGAACTCGACCGCATGAGCGAGTCCGACCTCATCGAAGCGATCCAGACAACCTCCGTCTTCGCCCGCGTCTCCCCCGAGCACAAGCTGCGCCTCATCTCCGCTTACCGGCAGGACGGCACACCGACGGCGATGACAGGCGATGGGGTCAACGACGCGCCGGCGCTCAAACGCGCAGATATCGGCGTTGCGATGGGCATCACCGGCACGGACGTGTCAAAGGAAGCGGCCGACATGGTGCTGCTCGACGACAACTTCGCCACGATCGTCGCTGCGGTCGAAGAAGGCCGGGTCATCTACGACAACATCCGCAAGTTCATCAAGTATCTGCTCACTTGCAACGCCTCCGAACTCGCCGTGATGATCGTCGGCCCGTTCCTCGGCCTCCCGATTCCTCTCCTCCCGCTGCAGATTCTGTGGATGAACCTCGTTACGGACGGGCTTCCTGCGCTGGCGCTTGGTGTTGAACCGGCCGAGGATGACGTGATGGACCGTCCGCCACGGTCAGCGAGCGAAACGATCTTCGGCGGCGGCGTGGTCCAGTACATCGGAAGCTTCGGCGCCGTGATGGCTGCCCTGTCGCTCCTCGTCGGCTGGTACGCCTGGAACATCGACGATCCCGCCTGGCAGACCATGCTGTTCACAACGCTGATCTTCGCCCAGCTGGCCCTGGCGCTCGAGGTTCGCACCGAGAAGCGATCATTGTTCTCAACCAGTCTGTTCTCAAACCGTGCCATGCTCGGAGCGGTCGTCATCGGGGTCGCAGCCCATTTCGCCCTGATCTATGTGCCGTTCTTCCAGGAGGTGTTCGGCACCGTTGCTCTCAGCGGGAAGGACCTCCTCATCTCGCTGTCGGCCGCCATCGCCATCATCGTTGTCGCCGAACTCTGGAAGTGGCGCCAGCGGACAATGGCCACTCGCTGACCAACGATCGGATCATGGACACCACAGCACTCCCGAATCGCTTCCGCGGGTATGACCTCGTGATCTTCGACTGCGACAGCACCCTCACCGCGCTCGAGGGGATCGATGAGCTCGCCCGTACCAGAGGTCGCTACGAGGAGATCAGGGCACTCACCGACGCGGCAATGAACGGCGACGTGCGACTGGAAGAGGTCTACAACCGCCGCCTCGACATGCTGCAGCCGACGCGTCGGGAAATCGCCGCCATCGCCGACCGATACCGGGAGAACGTGGTGACCGACGCTCGAGAACTCGTCGGCGCGCTGCAGGCCGCAGCGCGGGAGGTGTTCATCGTGTCGGGTGGCCTCGCCGACGCGGTTGTGCCGTTTGGGGCCTGGCTCGGCATACCGGAGGATCACATCCGGGCGGTCGGCGTCCAATACGAACTTCCTTCTGTAGCTCTGGAGGTTGAGTCGCAGAATGGGGGCGGCGACGTCCGCTACAAGGGCACCGCACCGAGTCTGCTCACGCGAGCGGAAGGCAAGCCGATGGTAATCCGCGAGATACTCCGGAACCGGATCGAACGTTCCATGCTGATCGGCGACGGGGTCAGCGACCTCGTCGCAGCGCCGGAAGTTGACCTCTTCGTCGCCTTCACCGGTGTGGTGGAGCGCGAGTATGTGACGTCACATGCCGATGTGCTCATCACGGGCGATTCGCTCGCCCCCGTGCTTGGTTTGGCGCTCAGTGCCACTGAGGAGGCCACAATGGCGACCACTCCGTACGGAGATCTTGTCTCTGCCAGCCGCACCAGAATCCAGGCCGGAGAAGTCACCATTCAAAGGGGCACCACATCATGAAGTACCGCGTGCTTGTGACCGACGACTTGTCCGGTGAGGCGGTCGATCTCTTCAAGGCCCATCCGGACTTCGAGTTCCGTGTCGAGAAGGGGCTCACCCCGGATGAACTAGCGGAGCGTATTGCGCCCTACGACGCCCTCATCATCCGCAGCAGCGCGCAGGTGACGAACCGGGTGGTCGCGGCGGGTAAGCGTCTCCGGGTTATCGGGCGCGCCGGTGCTGGAATCGACAACATCGACCTGCAGGCGGCAAGCGAACGCGGAGTGATCGTCATGAACACACCGGGTGCCAACACAGTGGCGACGGCCGAGCACACCATGGCGCTGCTGCTGGCGTTGTGCCGCAACGTGCCGCAAGCGGCGGCAAGCCTGCGGAGCGGTGCGTGGGAACGCAAGCAGTTCAAGGGCATCGAACTGCGGTCGAAGACGATTGGCATCGTCGGTCTCGGGCGTGTGGGTCAGCGCGTGGCACGCCGGTGCAAGGCGTTCGGCATGGAGGTGATCTGCCACGACCCCCACCTCAGCGGTGAACGCGCAGAACTCCTGAAGGTGGATCAGGTCTCTCTGGACGAGCTCCTCGAGCGCTCAGACTTCATCACCCTCCACGCCGCCCTGACGGCAGACACTCGAGGTCTCATCGGGCCGGAAGCGCTCGCCAACGCGAAACCGGGGGTTCGCATCATCAACGCAGCACGCGGCGACCTGATCGACGAAGCAGCGCTCATCGAAGCCCTGCAAGACGGCCGAGTGGCAGGCGCCGCCCTCGATGTCCTCGCTGACGAGCCGCCCGATCCCGCCAATCCTCTGCTCCACATGGACAACGTGGTGGCTACCCCGCACCTGGCCGCCAGCACCGATGAGGCTCAGCGCGAGGTCGGAATCCAGATCGTGAGCCAAGTCATCGACGCACTCGAGGGCACCGACTATCGCAATGCCGTCAACATGCCGATCATCGATGGACAACTCCTCGAAGAGCTGCGGCCATTCCTCGCGATGGCCGAGCGGCTCGGCAGCCTCCAAACGCAGCTCGCCGAGGGCGCCGTAACCAAGGTCGAGGTAGCGGTCGAAGGCGACGACATCGACGAACACCTCACACCTATCACCATTGCAGTCCTCAAGGGTTTGTTGGAGCCAGTGGTCACCGAACCGGTCAACTATGTCAACGCTGAGTATGTCGCGGCCGAACGCGGCATCGCCGTGTCCCGGATGTCGGGGCTCCGTACCCTGGACTACCCCAACATCGTTTCTTGCAGGGTCGAGTGGGCGGGAGGCCACCACACAGCGGCGGCGACGCTGTTCAGCCACGACGAACCTCGCATCGTCGAGGTCGACGGCTATCGCGTCGATGTGATCCCGGAGGGAACGATTCTGGTTGCCGTGAGCCACGACCAGCCTGGATTCATCGGGAAGGTCGGGACGACGCTCGGGGAGCTCGGCATCAACATTGCGACGTGGAAGACGGGCCGATCGGCACCCGGCGGCCGCGCACTCTCGTTCATCAGCGTGGATTCTGACGTTCCGAGCGAAGCGATGGCAGCTTTGGCCGAGACCGGCCCAATTGAGCGCATCACCAAGGTGCAGTTCTAGCTAGTGCAGATCTGCGGAGTCCTGGAACTCCACCATGAAGTCGCACAAGGCCTCAACGCCGGTCATCGGCATGGCGTTGTAGATCGACGCCCGGCAGCCGCCGACGCTGCGGTGCCCCTTGAGTCCGATCATGCCGCGCTCGGCAGCGGCCGACAGAAACAGGGGCTCGAGAGTGTGGTCAGACAATCGGAACACGACGTTCATATTCGATCGGCTCGCTACCTCGACCGGGTTGATGTAGAAGCCGTCACTCTCGTCGATGGTTCCATACAGCAGGTCGGCCCGCGCCGCAGCGGCCGCCTCCATCGCCGGCAGGCCACCGCGGTCCCGCATCCAGCGCAACACCTTCTCCATCACGTAGATCGGAAACACCGGCGGGGTGTTGTACATCGAATCCTTGGAGGCGTGCACGTCGTAGCGGAAGTAGGACGCCAGGTCCCGTTGTGTGCGTTCGAGCGCGCTTCGCCGAATGAAGACCAACGCCAACCCGGCGGGAGCCAGGTTCTTCTGAACCCCTCCGTACACCACGTCGAATCGATCCCACGGAATGGGCCGGCTCAGGAGGTCCGATGACATGTCGGCCACGAGCGGTACCGGCACGTCCGGCCATAGTTTGTACTCAATGCCACCGATCGTCTCGTTGCTGGTGATGTGAACATATCGGGTGCTTCTCCGAAGCGAGAACTCGGCTGCTCTGGGGATCCGGGTGTAGCCGATGTCTCGACCGCTCCAGGCCTCATAGACGTCTCCGTGGTGCGCTGCGTCTTCGAACGCTTTCGTCGCCCAGGCGCCGGTGTCGACGTAGGCGCCTACCGACGAGCCGGTCAGGAGGTTCAAGGGAACCATGCCGAACTGCATCGTCGCCCCACCCTGGATGAACAGCACGTCGAAATCGTCTGGCACGGCGAAGAGGTCACGGAGGAGGGTGATCGCACCTCCGTGCACCGACGCATACGGGGCTGATCGGTGGCTCATCTCGATCATCGACATCCCAGTTCCGCCGTAGTCGACAATCTCGGCCTGGACCTCCTCGAGCACGGGAAGCGGCAACGTGCTCGGTCCGGCACTGAAGTTGATTGCGCGTGCGGTCCGCGGGTGCTCTGACATCGTGCCCAGACGATACTGCGAGCGCTGCGGGCGCATTCCGTATTGGCGCATTGAGGCTCGGGCTACGAACCATCACGACCGCCCGCCTCCGCAGCTCGCGACCAGCTCAAACCCCTTGGGCGTGGAAGAAGATGCGTCGCTCTCTCGGCTGGTCGAGTTCGGCATAGAGGACTCGTTGCCATTGGCCGAGTAGCACTTCGCCGTCGACGATCGGGATGGTCACCGATGGCTGACCGACGAGTAGTTGCCGCACG
>CBFDAN010000083.1:0-7408 GCA_965602815.1 uncultured bacterium | reverse complement strand
ATGATTCCGTAGCCGGTGCGTGTGAGACCGGGGTCGATTCCCAATACGAACATATGTTCTACATCGTAGCGTTGGGCGACGACAGAACCCAAGAATGCGCTGGACGTCGGTGCTGGGCTCGTTCTTCGCCAACCGATGCTCAGAACTCTCCGCCGAGGTCGGGTGACACGAGTGTGTAGTTCTCGACGGCGACGCCGGTCTGGGCAAGGTGCGCAACCACGTCATCGAGGCGGTCTGCCTGTCCGGTGCTCTCCGAGCCGTATCCCCAGACCATCGGGACGAGGACCGATCGACCGTCTGAGCTCTTCTTGAGCGTCCAGCCGATGACCTCGAGCTGAAGGAATGTTGGCACGCCGTCCTTCTCGCCGGTCCTCAACCTGAGCCTGGTTCCCGAGGGCGCCGGTATCAGTTCTTCAGCCATCGGTACCCCTCTCTCCTTCGCTACGGTCTCGGCCGTCGCTGGCCCGGTCTGCTCTCCGTACCCTTCGGTACCGGGGCGTCCTACTCCAGGGATGCCAGCACATCATCGGGTATGTCGAAGTTCGCGTGAACGGCCTGAACGTCGTCGAGGTCCTCGAGCGCATCAACGAGCCGCAGCACCTTCGGGGCAGTCGCCTCATTCACCGGAACCGAGATCGATGCGATCTGGCTCACTTCGCCCTGATCGACCGTCACACCGGCATCCTCCACGGCGGCACGCACTGCGACCAGATCCCCGGGGGCACACGTGACTTCCCACTGGTCATCAGAGGCCTCGACGTCGTCGGCGCCGCCTTCGAGGGCCGCCAACATGACGGTGTCCTCATCGCCGGTGACCAGCAGGTACCCCTTCTGCTCGAACAGATACGCCACCGACCCCGGCTCGCCAAGGCTGCCGCCGTGTTTGGTGAAGGTGGAGCGAACATCCGCGGCGGCGCGATTGCGGTTGTCCGTGAGAATCTCAACGTAGATTGCGACACCTCCAGGCCCGTATCCCTCGTACCAGATCTCCTCATACTCCACGCCGTCGGCATCACCGGCGCCGCGAGCGACGGCGCGTTCGATATTGTCCTTCGGTACCGACGCATCCTTCGCCTTCTGGATCGCCGTGGCGAGTGTCGGGTTCCCGTCAGGGTCCGGTCCACCCGTCCGAGCCGCGGCCTCGATGCCCTTGATCAGCTTGGCGAACAACTTCCCCCGCTTGGCGTCTTGACGCCCCTTGCGGTGTTTGATGTTCGCCCACTTCGAATGTCCGGCCATCAGCTCTCCTCGGCGAGTTCGATCAGCATGGTGTGAAGACGGTCGTCATCCGTCAACTCGGGGTGGAATGATGTCGCAAGGATATGGTCCTGCCGCACGACAACGGGGTGCTCTCCTCCCCCGCCGGGATCCTCGACTGTGGCGAGGATCTCAACATCGGCGCCGACGTCGTCGATCCATGGCGCGCGAATGAAGACGGCCCGCATCGGCTCGACGAAGCCATCGACATCCAGATCCGCTTCGAACGAGTCGACTTGCCGGCCGAACGCGTTGCGCTCGACCACGACATGGAGCACGCCGAGTTGCGGCTGTGCCGGGCCGGTGGTTGCCGACGCGAGGACGATCATGCCCGCACATGTCCCGAGCACCGGCATTCCTCCGGCGATACGTTCGCGGAGGACATCCATGAGCCCGTAGATGGTTGCCAGGCGACCGATCGTCGTCGATTCGCCTCCCGGGATGATCAACGCCTCGACCGTGGCGAGTTCATTCGGTGTCCTGACCTCGACGCCGGTGCGCCCGAGACGGTCGACGACGGCGAGATGCTCCCGGAAGTCGCCCTGGAGGGCGAGCGCCCCGATCCTCACGTCAGTTGCCCCGGTCTTGCATCCGCTCCTCAGCGGGCAGCGTGTCGATATTGATTCCGACCATCGCCTCGCCCAGATTCTTGGACACGGCAGCAATCTTCACGGGATCCTGATAGAACGTGGTTGCCTCGACGATCGCACGCGCACGAACGTCTGGTTCATCTGATTTGAAGACACCCGAGCCGACGAAGACTCCGTCGCATCCGAGTTGCATCATCAGTGCAGCATCTGATGGTGTCGCGATCCCGCCGGCTGCGAAGTTGACAACCGGGAGGATCCCCGTCTCGGCGACTTCGCGAACGAGCTCGATCGGCGCCCGCAGTTCCTTTGCGGCGTTCATCATCTCGTCCGGTTCGAGTGTTGTGAGCCAGCGGATCTGGCTGTTCATGAGCCGCATGTGGCGAACGGCCTCGACGACGTTGCCGGTCCCCGGCTCGCCCTTCGTCCGGATCATCGCGGCACCCTCGCCGATCCTGCGGAGCGCTTCGCCGAGATCCTTGGCGCCATTGACAAACGGAACGGTGAACGCCCGCTTGTTGATGTGGTTCTCATCCACCGGAGTGAGGACTTCCGACTCATCGATGTAGTCAACCCCGAGGGATTCGAGCACCTGAGCTTCGACGAAGTGGCCGATCCGCGCTTTTGCCATGACGGGAATCGAAACGGCGCCGACGATCTCCTCCACCTTCGACGGGTCGGCCATCCGGGCAACACCTCCGTGGGCACGGATGTCGGCGGGAACACGCTCGAGCGCCATCACGGACACGGCGCCTGCTTCCTCTGCGATCTTGGCCTGTTCGGCGTTGACGACGTCCATGATGACGCCGCCCTTGAGCATCTCAGCAAGTCCTCGCTTGACGCGATCGGTGCCGTGCTCGGTCGTGATGTCCACGGTCATCTCCTCAGTATTCCTCAGCTCAAGTCTACCGACGCGCCACCCTGTAGAACCGGAGACTCACGAGGTCGCTTGGGCCGCGAGAGCGTCTTCATATGCTCGGATGAACGCGGTCGCCACGTTCGAGCCATCGAAGCGTTGCACCCGTTCAGCAGCGGCTCGGCCCAGGTTTGCGGCCGCGACCGGGTTTCTCAGCAGGTCGATGATCTCTCGGGCCAGGCCGTCGGCGTCACCCGGTTCGACAAATTGGGCTGTCTCCCCAGCCACATGCTCGAAGGCCGGCACCGATGACGCAACCACGGCACACGCTGCAGCCATGGCCTCCGCGAGGGTAATTCCGAAGCTCTCTCCACCGAGATTCGGAGCGCAATACACGGCTGCGTTTGCCAGGCCTGATCGTTTCGCATCGTCGCCGACCCATCCGTGGTACTCAACGCCGTCATGTCGTTTGCCTCGATCGGCACCCATCACACGGAGCGTCGCCTCGGGTATCGACCCTCGTACTGTCGGCCACGCGTCAAGCAGCACAGACAGCCCCTTGCGCTCGTCGTCTCTCCCCAGGAACGCGACGCTCATCGGATCCTTCGGGCCCCTCTCGTAGCTCGAGACGTCGATGCCGTTGGGCACTATGCGGTACTCGAGGATGCCCTCGATGGAGCTTCCTGAGATTGGGCTCGTTACCGTAACCACAGATGCAGCGCGCAGCGCCAGCCGCAGCCCGCTCCGACCATGGCGATAGAGGCGACGGACCCAGCCCGGCGGATCCGCATGAAACGTCGCAACTTTCGCAGGCCCCTTCACTCGAAGAGCGGCAGGGGACACCGCCGGCATGAGTGGCTCGTGCACGTGGATGATGTCGACTTCGGAGAGTGCCTCTCCGAGCGCGCTCCCAACCCGCGGGTCGAGGCGGATCGGCGTCCTGGCGCGATTTGCGGTGATGACGGTCGTGGGTCCGAGCAGGATCGCGCCGTCGGGGCCCTCAGTTCCCGGTCCCACGATGAGCGACTCATGTCCGGCGTCGCGAAGCCAGCCTGCAAGCCGGATCACCTGGTCCTGCACGCCGCCGGGCCGGCCGAGATCGTACGGAGAAACCAACCCGATCTTCATTCAGACTCATCCTCGAAGGTGACATCGGACGGCCAGTTCGGCTGGAACAGGTGCCAGTCGGTGGGTTTGGCCCGAATGATCTTCTCGAATTCGAGCGCGAGCGCCTGCGTGCCGAGTCGGATGCGCTCCGACCGTTCGCTCGCATTAGGCATCGGCAACTCCGGATGAATCTCAAATAGGTACCCGGGTCCGTCGAAGTAGGCACCGACCGGAAACAGCGCCGCCCCGGTCAACTCCACGAGCGAGAACGGCCCGGCTGGCATCGTGGTCATCTCGCCGAAGAACTCGACGGGGACGCCGCGACCATTCACGTCCCGATCGGCAACGAGCGCGACGACTTGTCCCCGCTTGAGCGCCGCCGTCAAGGTCGTCATGGTCGATCCCCGCCCGTGAACCAGAATGTCGATGCCGAATGCCGCCCGCGTCCTGATGAACCAATCCGTGATGCGCGGGTTCGGCAGGTCCTCGGCGACCGAAAGAACGCGTAGGTTCAGGGACTCTGCCACGGCACCGGCAACTTCCCAATTCCCCATGTGCGGGGCCACCAAGACAACACCGCGCCCGGCCTGTTGGGCTGCATACACATCGTCCAGACCCACGGCGTGTGCCTGGCCGACGACCCAACTCTTGCGCCTGGGGCGGAACCAGAACACCTCTGCCCAGTAGCGACCATAGGACGCAAACATCTCGCGGCCGGCAGCGGTGAGCTGTTCGTCGCTCGGCGCGGGCCCCATTACGCGACGCATGTGCCGTCGGAGGAGTCGCATCCGCTTCCCTGCAATGAAGGAAAGCCCAAAGCCGATCCCACGCCCCGTGCCCCTCATGGCGGCCGCCGGCAGGAGACCGAAGAGACCGGACAGAGCCCGGTACAAGAGGTAGCCGGCGAGGCCCTTCACCCTGGGAGCTGGTGCCAGGTGCGCCGCATGCGCTGCACCACGGTGAGTCCGGTCAGCACGACGAAGATCCAGAGCATGGGCTCGAGGACCGGCAACCCGAATCCGGCAAGTATCACACCGAGCAGAGCCACGATCATCCGCTCGGCTCGGCCCATCCAGCCTCCGCGACCCTCGGCACCCCAGGACTCGGCCTTTGCTCGGATGTACGGAATGAGGAGCGAGAACGCGAGGGCCACGAGACAGAGAATCAACCCAACCGAATCCTCACGAAGGTACACACCGAGCCCGACCCACACGGCCACCTCGCCGAAGCGGTCAGACATCGTGTCGATGAAGGCGCCGCGGTCTGACGATGTGCCCTTGTATCGGGCGAGCGGTCCGTCGAGAGCGTCGAGCAAGACACCGAACCCGGCGGTGAGTCCCCCCTGCCAGAGCAGACCGTTCGCGATCAGTGCAGCTCCAACAACTGTGATCGCGAGTCCGAGCACCGTGACCATCGTTGGGGTGACTCCGGTCTTGGCAAGCACGCGAGCGATCGGCTTGAGTATGGGCGCCGCCTTCTTGCGCGCTTTGAGGTCGATCATCCGATGCCTTTCACATGAGCGAAGCTACCACAGCTGCCGCCGATCCTCGCTCCGGATACAATGGTACGTGCCTAAGGGTGTCGAAGCCCAAACGAATCGCCTCGTGAGAAGGAAGTGACCCAATGTCAGAGCGCCACGCGCAGCTGAGTTTCGACGGAACCGAATACGTTCTGCCGGTCGCCGAACCGACCATCGGCAACCCCGGCTTGGGAATCGGCCAGTTGCGCAATGACACCGGCGCGGTCACCTTCGATCCGGGCTTCGCCAATACCGCGGGTGCCCGCTCATCAATCACGTACATCGACGGAGGCGCCGGCGTTCTGCAGCACCGCGGCTACTCCATCGAAGACCTTGCCGCAAACGCGACGTTCCTCGAGGTTGCGTACCTGCTGCTCTTCAAGAAGCTGCCGACGAGAGCCGAACTCGATGTCTGGGAAGACTCGGTCCGTCACCACACCCTGCTGAATGAGGAGATGAAGCGATTCTTCGATGCCTTCCCGAAGAGCGCCCACCCGATGGCCATTCTGTCGTCGGCCACCAACGCAATTTCGACGTTCTACGAGGAGTTCCACGATCCGACCGATGAGCTCTCATTCAACGAGAGCGCGCTTCGACTCATCGCAAAGATGCCGACGATCGCCGCCTGGGCATACAAGAAATCGACCGGAATGCCGTACTGCTACCCACGGAACGACCTCATGTACGTCGAGAACTTCATCCACATGATGTTCCATCTTCCGGTCCAGCAGGAAGAGGTCGATCCGGTCCTCGTCAAGGCGTTGAACGTCCTGCTCATCCTGCACGCGGATCACGAACAGAACTGTTCCACGGCCACGGTGCGTGGGGTCGGATCGAGCCAGGCAAACCTGTTCGCTTCGGTGTCGGCGGGGATCGACGCATTGTGGGGTCCGCTCCACGGCGGTGCGAACCAGCGTGTGATCGAGATGCTGCGGATGATCGTCGAAGACCCGGACGCCTCGGCAAAGTCAGTGATCGCGCGAGCGAAGGATCCGAACGATCCGTTCCGCCTGATGGGATTCGGACACCGCGTATACAAGAACTACGACCCGCGTGCCCGGGTGCTCCGGGCCTACGCCGACGAGGTTCTTGCCACCATGGGCATCACCGACCCGCTCCTCGACGTGGCGAAGGAACTCGAAGCGGCGGCCCTCGAAGACCCCTACTTCGCCGATCGCAAGCTCTACCCGAACGTGGACTTCTACTCCGGGTTGATCTTCCGCGCCCTGAAGTTCCCGACTCGAATGTTCACCGTGCTCTTCGCCATCGGTCGACTTCCGGGATGGATGGCGCAGTGGAAGGAGATGACGGAAGATCCGGAGACACGGATCATGCGACCCCGCCAGATCTACACCGGAGAAATCAACAAAGAGTTCGTCCCGATCGCGGAGAGGTAGACAGAAGCAGACACGAGATTCGAGACATGAGACGTGTCTCGGGTCTCAGGTCTCAGGTCTCAGGTCTCAGGTCTCAGGTCTCGAGTCTCTGATCCACCGGCGGTGCCGGTACTGGCTCGACGTACGAGTCGGGGACATCACCGCTGATCCCGTCCACCATCACCAATGCTCGTTGTGAAGGGGGCTCGTCGGAGCTGAAGGCCAAGACATTCCATACCGGGCGTGCTCGCCATCCGGTGAAGCCGAGCGAAGCTGATGCATGCCCGACCGGGAAGTCCACGGTTCGGTTGGCGATCTCGAGCGCCTCACCCTCGCGAACCTCGAGGTTCCACGAAGCCATGAGGTGATAGGCGCCGACCGCGAGGAGCACCCCCACCGCGGTCCACCACATCTGCGACGGCACGGCTCCGACAGCAACCAGCACCCCTACGGCAGCGGCGCCGACGAAGTACGCCACGGCTGCCCGCCGCCGGCGATTCGTATCGGGAACGTGGTATTCACCAACGACGTTCGAGTCGAGGTCCTCCGGTATGGCCGCCGCTTCGGCGACCTCGGCCGGGATCTCGATCGAGCGACGGTCTTGGCTCACGCGTGGGTTTCTCCAAGAGATCGCTCAACCAGTTCCGGATCGAGGGTCGCTTCGCCACGGCTGCGGTGCCAGCGATCCCATACGACCAGCATCGAC
>CBFDAN010000082.1:0-7461 GCA_965602815.1 uncultured bacterium | reverse complement strand
GTCGCCGTCGATCTGATAGCGGTCAACATCTACATCACCGATGTCGTAGTACGTGACGATGTTCTGGAGCTGCCGGTACGTCACATTCAGCACACCCGGATCCCAGAGGCGGATGTTGTCGATCGTTGTGGCGTTGGCGGCAAGATCCTCGGGCGTCAGCACCGGTTCCGCTGCAAATGGTTCGACTTCGACATCGGTGAGACCGTAGGCCTCGCGGGTGAACTCGATGTTGTAGGCGACGTACTGGGATTCCTTGTTCACTTCATCCGGCTCGACGGTCAGTCGCTGCACCAGCGCCGGATACACGCCACCGACGATGATCGACGTAACGAGCCACAGACCCACCGCGACGATCGGCAGCGTCCAACCGCGGAACCACAGATTCACCAGGAGGATCACCGCAGCGACGAGCGAGATGATCATCAGCAGATTCAGCGCCGGAACCTGCGCGTTTACATCGGCGTAGGAGGCTCCGAACACCTGGCCGCGGGAACTGTAGAGGAGGTCCCACTTGTCGAGCTGGTAGCCGGCCACCTTCAGCAATGCCAAGAGCGCGAGCAAGATCGAGACATGGGCCTTCACACCCGAACTCGTGCGACTCCCCGGACCCTGCACGTTGATCCCACCGTTGAGATAGTGGACGGCGACAACGATCATGGTTAGCAAGAGAGTCAGCTTGAACGCCCACGCGAAGACGTCGCGCATGAACGGCACGTCGAACACATACAAGCCGATGTCGTGGTTGAAGATCGGGTCGGAGAGTCCGAACGAACCACCTCGCGAGAACAGCAGCCAGTCCTCCCACCAGGCAGCGGCACCCAGACCGAGCAGGATCCCGAAGAACGCCGATGCCAGGAGCCGAAGACGGCCCGAGCGCGGTTCGACCCACGTCTGGTAGCGCATCAGGAGTTCCTCGTCCGGGCTCCCGGGTGTCACGCCGCGGCGTGGAGAGATGCGATCAACGAGGTAGAGATTGACCCAGACAATCGCAATCGCCAGAAGCGAGGCGGCGAGCACAAGCCACAGACGGGTGAAGACGAGCGTTGACCAAACACCGACCTGGCCGACGCTCGAGTACCAAAGGTAGTCGGTCCAGAGCGTCGCAAGAGAGCGCATGGCGATGAGCCCAACGAAGCCGATGCCGAGAATGATCCAGAGGATCTTGCGGGACCGGCCCTTTCGCGTGTACGGGATTGGTTCGCGGTTGATCACGGTTTGAGTCTACGAGAGTCGCTGCATCACGGAGACGGGACAATGGTGCAGGCGCACTCAAGGCGTGCGGGTGGCATCGTCGTTCCGCGCGGCACCCCCTCGCTGATCGTCCAGGGTCCTTTGTTCTCCGGACACTCCGGGCACGGTCGCCCGGAAACAACCACCGTGACATCCTTCGACCCAAGTTCCGCCAACGCCGCCGTCAGCCCCTTGTGATAGGCGGCCCTCGAAGCGAACTGGACGCGGCGCTCGGCGTCGTCGGTCCGCCACGAGCGGAAGACCCGCGAGAGGGAAGAACCAGTCTCTCGGTGCCCGGCACCGGAGTCGCGGGATCGAGCGACCGAAGCCTGCGTTGCCTCGATGAGGGCTGCCCCGAATTCAACGGAGGGGTCTCCCGGCTCGACGGCGTCGGGCCGCGGGGTCTGGTCGGACCCCGTCATCTCTGCCGCAGCTGCGAAACCCGCGACCATGCTCTCACGGGCGAGGACCACCAGCGCGTCGGTGACCTCTTCGCTCACAATGGAAGCATCGGGTTCCCATCCTTCGGTCAGGCGAAGGTTCTCGAGAGCACGGTTCTGCGTTTCGACGAGGTTGCGCTTGATAGTTCGGAGGGCGCGATTCTGAGCCGGGAGCAAGAGACGTTCGCGCAAGTCGAACGGGTCGATGGTGAGGCCGGCCAGCGGACTCTCTTCGTCGTCAGCTGTAGCGACCGTGATTGGGTGCAGTGGAGAGGAATCGAGACCTTCTTCAACATCTGGGGTCTGCCCCCCACCGTCGCCTTCAGCGCTATCTCCCCCTGAGGAAGAGGAATCCCAGGTTGGGGAAGACTCGACCGGAGGTTCGGGTTCCGGTATCGGTCCGGGTTCCCGCAGTTGGGCGAAGAGGCCGACAAGCGGATCGGGGGCAGGTTCCGGTTCGGACTCGGGGAGCCCCTCTGCGTCGTCGCTGCGGTCCTCAGCGTCCCCCCGCCCTTCAGCCGGCGGGGCAACAAGCAGTTCGGGCTCCGGGGCTGGCTCGGGGAGCCCCTCTGCGTCGTCGCTACGGTCCTCAGCGTCCCCCCGTCCCTCAGCCGGCGGGGCAACAAGCAGTTCGGACTCCGGGGCTGGCTCGAGCTCGGAAGACCCCCCTGCGTCGTCGCTACGCTCCTCCGAGTCCCCCCGTCCCTCAGTCGGGGGGACAACAAGCAACTCCGGTTCGGGCTGGAGACTCTCAATTGGGCTCTTCCTCAGAGCTTCCACCTCAGCAACCATTTCGTCTGCATCCACGGGCTCCGAGGCAATGACGCGGTTCGCCGCGACGATCTTCACGGAACCTTCGTCGTCGGGCCAGTGGCTTCCGGCTTTCTTGTCGAGTTCAATGGCGATCGCATCCTCGGGGAGCGGAGGCGCCTCGTCGACGACCGGGTCGGGCGCAGGCGGAGGCTCCGGCTCCACGCCCGCGATAGTGGCGCGTGCGGCTTCCAACTCGGCCATCAACTCCGTGCGACGCACCTCGAGCGCACGGGCACGCTCCTGCGCAGCGTCGGCCTGATGACGCGCAGCTGCCACCATGGATTCGGCTTCCTGGCGACCCGATGACACCAATCTCTCAGCTTC
Organism: uncultured bacterium; assembly: GCA_965602815.1. Classification (GTDB taxonomy): domain Bacteria; phylum Actinomycetota; class Acidimicrobiia; order Spongiisociales; family UBA5794; genus JAHEEL01. The sequence continues at coordinate 4,654 of CBFDAN010000082.1, read as the reverse complement.
TTCCCTCGCTGTGCGCAGGGATTCCTCTCGTTCCCGCCTGGCGTCCCCAGTGAGGCGCGATGCCTCGCGTTCCGCCTCGGCCTGGGCGAAGAGCGCGCGCTCGGCAGATGCGACCACCAGCGCTTCACCTTCCGAAACTGCAGCGGCAAGCATCGCGGTCCCGTCATCCCACACAGACCGGCGGGCTGCGTATGCAGTCGATCGGGCCGATTCTCGAACCGCCCTGGACTCCTCATCGGCCTCCGTTCGCCAGCGAGCCGCGTCATCGGCGGCACGCGAGCGCATCTGTTCGGCCGCGACCCTGGCCTCGGCGAGAATCCGCTTCACTTCCTCGCCCACGAGATCCAACTCGGTCGCGAGGTCCGTCGGACGATTCAGGCCGAGTTCGCTCATACCCGACTCGAGTTCCCGGATACGGTGTTCGAGAGTCTCGATTCGTTCAGCCGCCGCGCTGATGTGAGCATCTACCTGCTGCCGGTCATAGCCCCGACGGGATACTCGGAAAGCGTCGGCGAGCGCGTCGGAGTCGGTCGGCTGGTCCATGCGACCAGGGTAACGATCCGACCCGTCCGTCCCGGGTATTCGGATCGCGAGTCAGCCGTTGTTGAGGTATTCGAGAGCGTCGTCGATGGTCTCGACACGGACGACCACGATCTTGCCTCCTGCGGCTTTCGAGGCAGCGTCGAAGTTCGAGGCGGGTACGAGCACGACGCTGGCCCCAGCGTCGATTGCCCCGTAGACCTTCTGCTCAACTCCCCCGATCCCGCCAACCGTGCCGTCGTGCGCGATCGTGCCCGTCCCGGCGATTCGCCTGCCGCCGGTGAGGTCTTCCTCGGTGAGTTGATTCATGATTTCGAGGGTGAACATCAACCCGGCGGACGGGCCACCGATGTTCTGCGTGTCGGTCTCAATGTCGACCGGGAATTCGATGATCGGCGCATTGTTGTCAAGCAGAACTCCGACCATGGCTCGGTTCGGGTCGTCGGTGTGAACCCCCAGAACGATATCGACCTCCACCACCTCGACGTCATCAGAACCATCGCCCACACGTTCGACGGTGAGGGTTGTCCGGTCCCCGATCTCCATCTCGGCCAGGCGATCGGTCACGTCGGAGCGGAACGCGACGTCGGTTCCGTCAATGGCGACGATCACGTCTTCGGATACGAGCACACCATCGGCCGCGGATCCCGGGACTGTCTCGATCACGAGCGCTCCCGTGCCGGTGTAGGTTGGCTCGTAGCCGAGTTCCGTCAACGCGACGAACGTTGCGTCGGTCTTCGACTGCTCCATCCGGGCAAGGGCCTCTCGTCGCAAGTCCTCCTGGGAGACACCTGCCGGTCGAACGTTCTGCCGTGGGGCTATCTCGACCTTCGGATTGAGTTGTCCGGCAACGTACTCGAAGAGGTTGGCTTCACTCAGGGACACAGTGAGAAAGAACAACTCCCCGTCGATCTCGTTCTCCGCCTCATCCCCCACCACATACACGAAATCCGAGGTGTCGAAGAGCGGTCCGGGAGAGAGTGTGTAGTACGGAACCTTGATCGGCCATGCGATCGCAATCGCGATCCCGATTGCCAGGAGAAAAGCTGCGAGAACGAACGGCCATTTCGGGAACGGACGGCGATACGGCGCGACCGACTCCTGGCCGTCGGAGTCCTTCGTGTCCATGGCGATCATCGGGTCCATCATCGACGAGGTTACCCAGGGCAGGGACTACGCGTGGCGGCTAGGCGATGCGATGGCCCGCCAAGAGCTCAGCCTGCACAACGATGCGCTGGTTGGCAGATCCCTTCGGATGGCACGCGAACATCGTAACCATCGGTCTTCCAAGGTCGTACGAGATCCAAATGTCGTCGGGCGTTACGATGATCGTGCTTGATACGCGGTAGATCACCTCGAAACCTTCTCCGTCCTCGAGGTACACCAGATCGCCGACCTCGAGGCGGTCGAGATCCGCGAACGGCCGACTATGCGTGGTCCGGTGTCCCGCAAGGACGACGTTCCCGCCACCCCCCGGAGTCGAGGTACCCGCCCAATGGGCTACTCCCTGATCGATCACCGACAAAGAGATCCCGGAACGAATCGGCTCATCGACGCCGATCGATGGGATTCGGATATGGGACACGACAACGCCCGATTCCTGGGTCGTGGAATACGTTGGTTGTCGACTCGATCCAGGCACAGCCTCTGCGGGAGCCACGACTGCATCGGCAGAGAACGCGCCGGACACAATGATGACGAAGACGAGGGCAGCCATGAAACGTATCATCGATCTCGCGAGTCTCATCCATGTCCACTTCGGTCGGTTCCGGTGTTCGCTTGAGTCGGTTGCGGGCGCGAGACAAATGAAAGGGAGCGCGTGCAGGCAGTCCACCCCAACGTGTTGGCCGGCGTCGCTTTCCCGCGTCGGGCGGTGACGGCGATTGGCCTCATGGTCGGGTTCGCCCTGGTCACGGCCATCGCCGCTCAGATTAGGATCCCACTCGCCGGCACCCCAATAGCGATTACCGGTCAGACGTTCGCCGTGCTGCTCACGGGAGCCGCGCTGGGATCGAGAGCCGGTGCTGGGAGCATGCTCCTCTATGTCACCCTCGGCGCGATCGGTCTGCCGTTCTTTGCAGGAGGGGAAGGCGGCTGGGATTATGCAACCGGCGCGTCGTTCGGCTATCTCGCTGGTTTTGTCGTTGCTGCCGGGCTGGTTGGACGCTTGGCCGAGCAGCGCAAGGACCGATCAATCCGAACGGCCGTCCCGGCCTTCCTGGTTGGGAGTGCGGCGGTCTACACACTTGGTGTCACGTGGCTCTGGGCGACGGTCGAGTCAATCCCGACATTCAGCGCCGCATTGAGCGCCGGCATGTTCCCGTTCCTGGCGGGCGACATCGTGAAAGCCGTCCTGGCGGGAATAGCCCTCCCCGCAGCCTGGTACGCGATAGACCGGGCACGACGCTGACCATTCACGGCTCAACTGGTTGGAACAGCAGCAAGACCTGAGACATGAGACTGTCTCGGGTCTCGTGTCTTCTGTCTATTCCATCTCCTCACCCAGATAGGCCTTGATCACGTTCGGGTTCTGCTGGACCTCGGAAGGCTCGCCGATCGCGATCCGTTCGCCGAAGTCCACAACCATGACGCGGTCGGCGATGTCCATCACCAGACCCATGTCGTGTTCGACGAGGATCATCGCAATCGAGAGTTCCTCGCGGATGTCGAGGATGAACCGCGCCATGTCCTCGGTCTCCTCGAGATTCATGCCGGCGACCGGTTCGTCGAGCAGAAGGAGCTCGGGTTCCATGGCGAGGGCACGGCCAAGCTCGACCCGCTTTTGCACTCCGTAGGGCAACAACGCGACCGGATACTTGCGCCACCGGGCGATCTCGAGGAAATCGATGATGTCCTCTGCAACGGCACGGCTCTGGAGTTCTTCCTTCTTCGCCGGACCGACCCAGATGGCGCCGTCCCACCAGGAGGTCTTCGTCCTGATGTGACGGCCGAGCATGATGTTGTCGAGCACCGTCATGTGTGGGAAGAGCTCGATGTTCTGGAACGTGCGAGCGACGCCGAGTGCCGCGATCCGGTCCGGTCTCCGACCGAGGATCTCCTCGCCCTTCCACCTGATCGAACCGGACTGCGGCTTGTACACACCGTTGATGCAGTTGAAGATCGATGTCTTCCCTGCGCCGTTCGGTCCGATCACGGCAAACAGTTCCCCGTCCGCGACGGTGAAACTCACGTCGTCGAGAGCCTTAATGCCTTTGAACGCGAGACTCACATCCTCAAACTCGAGCAGATGCTCGAAGCCCCGATCCTCCCCCTCACGTGTAGACCGAAGTGAGGTCCTCCGCGACGTCATGACAGCCACCGCTTTCGGCGTTTGTAGTGCTTGATGTCTCGGAACGACTTGCGATCGCCTTCGGCGTGAAGGCCGAGGTAGAACTCCTGAACGTCCTCGTCACCAAGGAGCTTCTTGGGTTCCCCGTCCATCACCACCTTCCCGGTCTCCATGATGTAGCCGTAGTCGGCGATCGACAGCGCCATGTTGGCGTTCTGTTCGATCAGGAGCACCGAGGTGCCCTGACGGTTGATGTCGACGATGATGTCGCGAATCTGCTGCACGAGCATCGGGGCCATGCCGAGCGTCGGTTCATCGAGGATGAGCAACTGCGGGTCCGCCATCAGCGCACGGCCGATGGCGAGCATCTGCTGCTCTCCCCCGGATAGATACCCAGCGGTGTCCTTCTGGCGACCCTGAAGCACCGGGAACAGCTCCATAACCCGGTCGCGCGCGGCGCTCACCGACGCTCGGTCGGTGTTGGTGAACGCGCCCGTACGAAGATTGTCGTCGACGCTCATCTCGGCAAAGATCCGCCGTCCCTCAAGGACTTGTGCGATCCCCATACGGACAATCACCGATGGGTCCTTCCCATCGATCCTCTCCTCTTTGAACGTGATCGATCCCTTGGTGATATCCCCTTCGTGGATGTCGAGGATGCCGGTGATGGCTCGAAGTGTCGTCGTCTTGCCCGCCCCGTTGGCGCCGAGGAGCGCGACGATCTGCCCGTCACTCACATTGAGCGACAAGCCACGCAACACGAGGACCACGTCGTTGTAGACGACCTCCAGGTTGGCGACTTCGAGCATCGGTTCCTCTCTTGGC
>CBFDAN010000081.1:0-7470 GCA_965602815.1 uncultured bacterium | reverse complement strand
TGGACGCCCACGATCTCAAAATCCGTCCCCCGGTGCTCGGCATAGAGGGCATCGAGGTTGGGGAGGGTCGCCTTGCAGTTGTGACAGCCGAACGTCCAGAACTGAACCACCACAACCTTCCCTCTGAGGTCATCGAGCGACTCGATGTCGGCCTGCAACCAGCCGTCGATGCCGCGCAGTTCATCGGCGGGTCCAAGGTCGGGAAGCGACTCTTCGGCGACAGTCTCTTCTTCGACGGGATCGGGTTCAGTCGATCCGATCGACGTAGAGGTGGAGGTGGTCGTCGAGGTCGATGAAGGAGCAGGGGCAGCTGTCGACTCAGTACCGGCGGGTTCGGCGCTCGCACACGCACCAACCAGCATCACCACCAGCACAGAGAAGGGAATGAGTCGTTTCATCCGTGTTGACGATACGGCGGCGCCACCGCTCAGGCTGCTTAACAATCCCTGAACAAGGATCACCGGGCCCTCGTTGGCTGGTACTCGCACCTGGTGGCAAACCGGCTGGATGCCATCGATCCTCGCGGCGACACGGCACGACACGGCAAGGACTGATTCCCGACCGTCGATCACTCAGTCGAGAGGGATCACTTCGAAGCCACCACCCTCAGCGCGCTCCACGACGACCACATGCTGATGGGTCTCGCCGCTCAACACGGCAAGGACGTCGTCGATCGAAGCCGGGTCCACAGCCGGGGCGGCAGCGTGGAGCGTGCGGACTCGGATGTCGGCCGCCGCAATGGCGCTCGCAAGTTCCTCCCCATCGGCGGAGACGAGGATCACGTCTTGAACCGTCGGCAGGACCACCTCAGGCGCCTCGGCCCGGTCGTGTCGCACAACGGTGAAGTGGTACCACGCCACCGCTCCGGCGGTCGCCAGGAGCGCAATCGGAACAGCCATGTCGTCCAGCATTTCGGCCCCGACGGTGCCGTCGAGGATGGACTGAACGAGGAGGTAGACGAGCACGATCAGACTCACGAGAGCTACAAGGGCGCTGACGCCAAGCACGACAAAGAGGTAGATCCGGCGAGTCGTGGACTGTGCCTCGTCTGATCCGTGACGGGTGCGCTCCCGCTGCGCCCGCGCCCAGTAGATGCCCCACAGCGGCGCCCCGACAGCGAGGAGGGTCAGAGCCACCGCGATCACACTTCGGTCGGATCCGGTGATCTCGGTCCCAACAATGGCCCATAGGGCATAGGTGAACAGGGTGGTGATGCCGCCGGCGGTCACGGCGAGGCCAGCCGCTCCGAGGAGGTAGTCGTAGAGCCTGTCGATATCGGTCCGTGCACGTGCGGGCCCGCTGTCGAGTACGAAACGGTGATACCCCCAGGTGGCCGCCCCAACGGCCGCCACGCCGAGTGCGGCCGGAATGATCTCGAAGTGGGCGGCCGCAGTTCCCGAAGGGTCGGCCAAGATCCACTCCATCACACTGAACACGGCGGTCGCAATCCCTGAAACGACCATTACGACACCGCTGAGCACGCCCGCGAACAGGACATACGCGACCCACAAGATGGTGCGCTCATCACCCAGCGCCGCCCGCAGCCAGTACCAGACCCACACGACGGCCCCGACGAGACATGCGACGAGGGGCCGCACGATCTGCTCTGCCGACGGGCCGACCGCGGCAACATCGAACACCTCGTCATAGACCACAATGAGCACGTTCGCAACGGCGATGGCGCCTGACACGAGCATCGTCGCAAGGCCCACGAACGAACCCAGGATGTGCTCGAACCACAAGTCGGGGGCATACCCGTCGCGCTCGGCGATCCACCAGTGGGCTGCCCACACCGTTCCCCAGATCACCGTGTTCACCAGAACAGTCCCGTCGATTCCGTCGCCGACCAACAGGTCTCCGAACAGCGTGATCAGCAGCGCGACCGTCGCCACGAGGGAGCCGAACAACACCAGCGTGAGATAGACGGCCCATCCGGCAGAGCGAACCTCTGCAGGATCCTCGCGAAGGCGCCGGCGCGTATAGAAAGCGAGAGCGATGAACGCCGGCAGGCCGACGACCAGGAACGAGATCGACCGCGCAACCGCCGCAGTGTCCCGCGTGATCTGCTGTGCCGACATCGTTGCCTCGGAGAACAAGCCCGCCAGACCGACGCTGGAAAGCACGAGGGTGACGAGCATCACGAGGTACTGGAAGATGCGGCGCACCGCGACACCCGCACTCTCACCGGTCGCTTCGTCCTGTCCACTAGCCAAGCGGACAACCAGAACAACAATCCCGATGAGAACCAAGAGGGGCAAGAGTCCCACGAACATGATCACGCCTCCCCGCAGTAGATGGGCCACGGAGCCTCGGTGATCAGCCAGTCATCGCCGACCTGCTCCACAATCAACGATTCCTCGAAGGTGTACGAGTCACCGAACAGTCCAGAACCTGCTCCTTCGGTGATCTCAACGTTCACGGCCATGCGATTGTCGTAGGACCCGGTGTCAACGATCACGGCACGGAAACTGTCCGGAGAATGTCGGAATTGGCTCAGTTCATCGCCACAGCGCTTCACAAGGTCCGGGGTCATGAGGCGCACGGCTTCGGCCTGATCCCCGTCGATGACCGCTTGGAGGTAGCTCTGGACCGTCGCCTCGGGTGTCCCCGGGTCCAACTCCTTCGGGGGCTGAAGTGCCAGCACGAGCGCCACCACCACAGCCGCCACAACAACTACGCCGATGATCCCGAGAACAACGCCGCTGCGTGCAGGACCCTTCATACCAACAGTGTCGTCCCCGCCGACCAGCTCGTCTAGGTGCATCGACCTTTGGTCTGATGACGCAGTCGAGAATGGGTCGTCGATTGCACTGTGTCCTGAAACAGATCAAGCAAGTGATCCGCCACCGGAGCCGGCGGCGGTCCTTTTGGCTTGAGTTGGGGTCACGTATCGTCGATGAGTCGAAGCCGGCGGGAAGAGGAAGTGATGGAGATGCCGAAGATGCTCGTGGTGGCGGTGGCGGCCGTTCTGGCCGTCTCTGCGTGTACCTCCGGCTCCACGGAGACGACCGGCGCAGCAATAGACTCGACGGTGACAACTTCTCCTGCGTCCCCTCCCACCTCAGAAGCAACCACCACCACGGCCACAACCGCCACCACGTCTTCGACCACCCCGACCACCGTCGCGTCGGCGGCGGGAACGATGGACGCTCCGGTGCCCGCTGGGATATCGGCGAGCGTGGGCTCGGTTGAAGTGGTCGTTCTCGCGAACGAACCGGATGCGACCGAACTGGTGCTCGCCGAGAACGAGTTCAACATCGCACCCGCGTCGGGGAACCGTTTCGTGATGTGGCACATCGCCGTGGCCAATGTTGGAGAACAAGCGACGCCGCTGCTCGCCGAAGTCTCGTTCGCCGTCGCCGGCCCTTCAACCGTCGTCTACAACACCTCCGCCAACTGTGGGGTGATCCCCGACCAACTCGATGAGTTCCGCGACGTGTTCCCGGGCGGCACGGTCGAGGGAAACCTCTGCTGGGAGGTCGCGGACGACGACGCCCAGAGCCTGGTTCTCCTCGTGGACGAGTTCGCCTTCTCGAGCGAACGGGTGGTGTTCGCATCGGCCGGCACAAACGTCCCGCTGGCAGTCGACTATCCGACTCCCATTCCGCCCGAGACGGGTGGCCCGGCGGGAACGCGAGGCAACGCCTACCCGATCGGTGAGACCATCGCCGTCGGAGGGTGGGATATCACGATCACACACGCGGCCGAGGATGCGACGGCAGAAGTCCTCGCCGAGAACTCGTTCAACGAGGAACCGGCCGACGGGCGCCAGTTCTTTATGATCGGCATCGAAGCGACGTACAACGGGACAGCCTCAGATTCCCTGTTCGCATCAACGTCGTTCAGCACGGTCGGCCCGCTTGCAGTGGCGTACACCGGCGAAGACACCTGCGGCGTCGTCCCAGGCGAGATCGAGGTCTTCTCCGAGGTCTTCCCAGGCGGAACGGTGGCAGGCAACTTGTGCTGGTCGGTCAGGAGCGAAGACGTCGACGGCCTCGTCCTCTACGCACAGGAAGCCGTCAGCCTCGACGGAGAGCCCCTCTTCTTCGACCTGCGCTGACGACTGCCGCGGCTAGGCTGACATCACCGCTCCGAACACAACGCATTTCAGGCGCCCGCCGAGTGCACGCGGCCGACCGGCGGCGCCTCGCCCGTTTCTCGACGCTCGGGCTGAGGCCTTCGAAGGCCGCGGCGCCCCCGTCCTAAAGGGAGTGCCGGACGAGCGGCGCGTGTACGCCGCGAGCCGGTAAGTCGGAACGGCATCGGGACATATCAAGATCCGCTCTATCAATGCCGATGTCTTCCTCATAGAGGAAGAAGGAACGATCGATGCAGACGACCCAATGTCCGTCGTGTGGTCGGACCGACGGCAAACACTCTCATCTTCCGCCGGTAGCTGATTCCGATCGTGGGACCGGTTCCCTGAAGTGCGTGATCTGTTCGGGACCCCTCGCCGACCACGAAATCGGGGAACACGCCGCCCGCGTGGTGGAACGCCTTGCGGCCCTCGGGTTCCCCACCCCCGTGAACGTGGGTATGCCGTAGACCGAATCGCACATCAGACGACCGACAGGGCCGCATCGCCCGTCTCCCACTGAAGGGCGACCGGGTTGCTCCGCCACACCTGGCCGTGGCACGCAGCCCTCGCCCGTCAAATCTGCGTCGACTCGATCGATACGAACCAGCTCAGGTAGTTCGACGTCGCTTTTACACGGATCAGCCAGGACACGATGACGCACCGCGACCGGGGCGCATCCACCAGCCGGAAGACCTGAACGCTCCACAGCGTTAGCCATTCGACAACACTCCAGACCCTGAAACCCACGGAATCCCATGTTTGAAATCGGTCTCACAAGCTTTGCCGAGGCACCACCCGAACCCGTCGGCGGGAAGATCATCACCCACGGAGAGCGCCTCCGCAATGTGGTGGCAGAGATCGTGAAGGCCGACCAGGTCGGGCTCGACGTATACGGACTGGGTGAACACCACCGCATCGACATGGCAGCCTCAGCTCCGGCCATCACGCTCGCGGCCGCCGCCGCCAAGACCGAGCGGATCCGGCTCAGCTCAGCCGTCATCGTTCTCAGCTCGGCCGACCCGGTTCGCACGTTTCAGGACTTCTCAACACTCGACCTCATCTCGTCGGGGCGGGCCGAGCTGCTCGTGGGGCGCGGTTCGTTCATCGAGTCGTTCCCACTATTCGGCCAGTCACTCGAGGACTACAACGAACTGTTCGCAGAGAAGCTCGACCTGCTCGTGCAGATTCGAGACAACGAACGCGTCACGTGGAGCGGTCAGTTCCGGGCGCCGCTCGACGACCAGGCGGTCTATCCCCGCCCGCAGCAAGATCCGCTCCCAATCTGGGTGGGTGTCGGGGGCACGCCGGCATCGATCGTACGGGCAGCGAAGATGGGGCTGCCGGTTGCCCTGGCCATCATTGGAGGAGACCCCGTTCGATTCCGGGCACTCGCCAGCCTCTACCGCAGGACACTCGCCGAGTCCGGTTTCGACCCAGGAACGATACCGCTGGCGGTCCACGGCCTCGGCCACATCGCTGACTCCAACGAGGAGGCAGCGGACCAGGTCTACGCCTCGTTCACCGCCAACATGAACCGCATCGGGCGCGAACGTGGCTGGCCCCCGCTGACCCGCGAGCAGTTCGATTTGATGCGAAGCCCTGAGGGGTCGCTCGTGCTCGGCGATCCCGCGACCGTCGCGGCGAAGATCCTCCGCTGGAAAGAGGTTCTCGGGGTCGACCGGTTCATGCTCCACACCGCAGGGACGGTCCCCCACGAAGCTGCCCTCCACTCCATAGAAATGCTCGGTACGAAGGTTTCAGAGATGGTCCGCGGCACCTCCGGCTGAACCCCGTCGGATTCCTTCTCCCCCAGGGTTCCTCCCCCTCAGTCCGATTCCTCCCCCTCCGTCCGATTCCTCCCCTCAGGGGGAGGTGGCCCGAGGGCAGCGAGGGACGGAGGGGGTCAAGCGGTTCCACGACCCACGAGACCTTCGGCGATTCGCGCGGAGTGGCGGCGGGAAGAGCGTCCGTCGGATAGGTGTGCCTTGACCCCTTCCGTCAGCGCCTGACGGCGCTGCCACCTTCCCCAGAGGGGAAGGAATCGACGAGTAGCTGTGAGCTGGCCACAAGTAGGGTGACCGCACCCAAGGAGGTCTTCTTGAACAACACACCGACGCTGAGCCACACCGATGCGGTCGTCGTACTTCATGCCATCAAGGGCGAGCTCGAACGGCGCAACAAGGGTGCAGCGGTGGCCATCGTCGACGACCACGGCGAACTCTTCGCCTTCGTACGAACCGACGGTTGCAGGCTGCCATCGATCAGCATTGCCATGAACAAGGCATACACGGCGGCACGGGAGCAAGACGAATCGCTCGTCGTCGGCGAACGTTCGCGCACCGATGGTTTCCCGATGACCAACTACGGCGAGCTGCGCTATGTGTCGTGGGGCGGAGGATTCCCCCTCGTCGCGGACGGACGGGTCGTCGGCGCCGTTGGCGTTTCGGGCCTCCCGGAAGCCGAGGATATGGAACTCGCGCGACTCGGCGTCGCCGCATTCGAAACGACACTCGCCGCCGACCGCAACTGAGCGCCTACGCGCCTTCAACCACCGTCGTGGCCGGATTGCCCTTCTCAAATCCCTCACACCGACCCTATGTTCTGCGGGGTAGGTCGGACACCGGGCGGGGTGTGAGGAAGCATGTCGATCGAGCCACAACAGCATCAGTACGAGGGGCTCTATCACCCCGGGCTCCACCATGACTCGTGCGGTATAGGGTTCGTTGCCGATATCAAGGGCCGCAAGAGCCGGAAGATCATCGACCAGGGTCTCACCGCGCTCACCAACCTGACCCATCGCGGTGCCGTGGGGGCCGATCCGCTCGCCGGCGACGGCGCCGGGATGCTCCTCCAAATACCAGACCAGCTGTTCCGATCCGAGATGGCCAAGCAGGACGTCGATCTGCCCGACCCCGGCGAATACGGCGTCGCCATGGTCTTCTTCCCCCAGAACCCCGTCGACCGGGTCGTTTGCGAGAATCTGCTCCGCGAGCTCGTGATCCGAGAAGGCCAGGTCGTGCTCGGTTGGCGCGATGTGCCCGTGGACTCCTCATGCCTCGGCGACAGTGTCACGTCGATCGAACCTGTGATTCGCCAACTCTTCATCGGTCGCGGCGAACACACGACCGACACCGCCACGTTCGAACGGAAGCTCTACGTGATCCGCAAGCAGGCGCACACACAGATGGCGATCCGAGCCCCCTGGGTCATCCGGAACGGCACGTTCTACATCCCAACGCTGTCGGCCCGCACCATCACCTACAAGGGGATGGTGCTCGCAGAGAACCTCTCGACCTATTACCTGGACCTCGCCGACGAGCGGACGGAGTCGGCGCTGGCTCTCATCCACCAACGCTTCTCCACCAACACCTCCCCGTCGTGGCGCCTCGCCC
>CBFDAN010000080.1:0-7585 GCA_965602815.1 uncultured bacterium | reverse complement strand
ATACCGCGCGGCGGTGTACCGGTCGCCGCGGTGGTTGCCAACCGGATCGGTGGCGAACTCGACGTTCTTGTCGCCCACAAGCTGGGCGCGCCGGGAAACCCGGAGTATGCAATCGGAGCGGTCGCGGAAGATGGGACGGCGATCATCGATGAGTCGCTGGTCGCCCGCATCGGAATCTCAGACGAGTACGTCGAGGCCGAGCGGCAACGCCAGGTGCTCGAGGTGGCGCGTCGAGCCCGAACGCTGCGTGGCGGTGCTCCCGCAACGCCGCTGACCGGTCGCGCCTGCGTTGTAGTGGACGACGGTGTGGCGACCGGCGCCACGCTCGAAGCCTCCCTGCAACTCCTCATGCGATCCGGCGCGGAGCGGGTGATCGCTGCGGTGCCGGTGGGTCCGCCAGACACGATTCGGCGGCTCGCGACGATCGTCGAGAAGGTGCTTTGCCCGCTTCAACCGGCCGCATTCTTGGCCGTCGGCGCCTGGTACGAAGACTTTGGCCAAGTGTCTGAGAAGACGGTGATCGAATTGCTCCAGCGATCGCGAACGGCGGACTAGGCGGTAGTTGCAGTTCGCGAGTCGGCGACCAGAGACTCTATCGTTTCTCGGAGGTCGTCGGGCCGGAACGGCTTGGTCATGAAGGCGTCGGCTCCGTCTGCCGCGGCTCGGTCGGCCATCTCGGGCTGGGCATGCGCCGTGAGGACCAGTACCCGGACTTCGGCTGTGCGGTCATCCGCTCGAAGACGGGATAGAACACCCCATCCGTCGAGTCCGGGCAGGCCGATATCCAAGACGATGACATCCGGCACGGAAGCCCAGGCTGCCTCGAGGCCCAGCAATCCGTCCTCCGCCGATCGGATCTCAGCTCCGGTCGGGCGAAGGCACACGTCGATCAAGCGCCGCACACTGGCGGAGTCTTCGATTACGAGCACAGAAGGCCGCATGGAATCCATCATCGGCACGTTCCATCGCCGCCTTGAACAGTCCCTTGGCTCTGGTCCGCGATCGGTTTTGGCGTAGCATCGTTGCCATCGCCGTCGTGAGGAGGCCTCGTGCTCCAGCCGTACCAATCGTTGTCGTACTCCGACTTCTCTGATCCCGCTCTGGTCGCCGAGTACCGCGACGCGCTCGTGCACGTCGGCGCACAACTTGGAACGCACGCGTCCCTTGTGATCGGCGGCAAACCCGTCGCGACCGACGCCACGATTCGGAGTTTGGATCCTTCCCGGCCGATCCGCCTCGTCGGAACTGCGTCATCGGCGACCGGCGAGCACGCGGCTCAGGCCCTGGCTGCCGCATGGGCGGCCTATCCCGGATGGTCTCTGACGCCCGCGGCAGAACGAGCGGCGTTGGTTCATCGTGTCGGGGACCTGATCGCCGACCGCATCTACGAGTTTGCAGCGTGGCAGACCTACGAGGCAGGAAAGAACTGGGCCGAGGCCGAGGCCGACGTTGCTGAGGCAATCGACTTCTGCCGCTACTACGCGCATCAAGCCCTCCAGATGGACCAACCGCTGCCGGTGTACGACTACCCAGGAGAGACGAACGAATCATGGCTCCAGCCGATCGGAGCCGGTGTTGTCATCCCCCCGTGGAACTTCCCCCTTGCCATCCTCGTCGGCATGACCATGGGGCCTGTGGCCGCCGGCAACACCGTCGTTCTCAAGCCTGCTTCGAACACGCCGCTCGTCGGTTGGAGATTCATGCAGGCTCTCGAGGAGGCGGGTGTGCCGCCTGGGGTTGTCAACTTCCTCCCGGGTCCCGGCTCTCAGGTGGGTGACGTTCTCGTCGACGACCCCACGACACGGTTCATCAACTTCACCGGTTCGAAGGAAGTTGGGCTCCGTATTGCCGAACGCGCAGCGAAAGTCCACGGTGGCCAGAAGTGGATGAAGCGTGCCTACATGGAGATGGGTGGAAAAGATGCGTTGATCGTCGACGAGACGGCCGACCTGGATGCCGCCGCTGCCGATGCCGTTCGATCGGCATTCGGCTTCCAGGGCCAGAAGTGCTCGGCATGTTCGCGTTTGATCGTTGTTGATGAGGTTCACGATGACCTGGTCGCGACCGTGATCAAACGGGCGGAGGCGCTCGACATCGGCCCGCCGGCCGAGAATCACGCGGTCGGGCCCGTGATCTCCGACGACCAGTTCGGAGCGATCCTCGAGGAGATCGATCGTGGGGGCGAGGACGGCACGCTCACAACGGGCGGAAGTTCGGTCTCTCGGGATGGTGGCTACTACATCCAACCCACGGTGTTCACCGACGTCCGGCCGAACGCACGCCTTGCCCAACACGAGATCTTCGGCCCGGTGCTTTCGGTCATTCGGGTGTCGGATTTCGATGAGGCGATCGATGTGGCGAATGGAACCGAGTACGGGCTAACGGGCGGGCTGTACTCGCACGACGAGTCGCGTATCGAGCGGGCTCGTCGCGAGTTCCACGTCGGGAATCTCTACATCAACCGCAAGATCACCGGGGCGCTCGTCGGTATCCAGCCGTTCGGCGGCTTCAACATGTCTGGATCGAACGCGAAGGCCGGCGGCCCGGACTACCTGCGGCTGTTCATGGAAATGAAATCGGTAGCCCGGCGCGACCGCGCGTAGCCCCGTCGTGCTGGAGTGGTAGCGAGACCTGAGACCTGAGACCGTCTCGATTCTCGTATCTCCTGTCTGTCCTCTGCTATTCGGTCTCGTACGTTCTTCGATCCACCACATTCCCCAGCTGGTCGCGGAGGATGACGGTGTTGTCGGAGATCGACCACACCGGGGTCTCCGAGCACCAGAACAGGGCATCGCCGGCGTTGTTCCCGCATCCCGTCATGACCCGAAGTGAGCCGCCGGCGGCGATCGTCGTCTGGGCTGGGAAATCGAAGTAACGCTCGCCGGTCTCGTTCCGTACCAACCAGCCGCCGACGTCCACGACGGTGTAGGACTGGTTCACGATCTGGAACCATTCCTCGTTGAGGTCGAGTTCGTTCGTTCCGGGCGGCGCCAAACTGACCTCACTGACGCGGAGTTGTGGACGGTCGGGCGAAACACCGTCGGCCGAATGGCCGCACACGAACGTACCCCAGAGGCCCTTGCCGGATGCGTAGGCACGATCTCCGCGGTTCATGAAATCAGCCTGCTGGATGTGGCCACTGTGCACGGGAACAACGGCGCCTGCCGAGACCAGTTCTGCATTCACAAGGATCGGTGGAGTGTTCTCGATGATGACGTAGCGGAGCCAGCGGCCGGAACTGTCAACCTCGGCGCCATCAGAGGTGAGGACGACTGTCTGGCCCGCCACGAGAGAAGACAATGCGGTGCGTGATTCACCGCCGTAGCAGTCCGCCGCTTCCGGTGCGTCCACGCCGATGAGCTTGATCTCAACTCGTTGTCCATCGACAACAGCCTGAAGGGTGTCGCCGTTGATGACGCCGTCGACGGTCCCACGCTCGACATCTTCGGCGAGCGGAAGCGTCACTTCAGTTGTGGTGGGGGAGGTCTCCGCAGGGGGGCCGGTGGTGGAGTTCTCAGGCGAGTCGGTCGTCTGACTGGATGTGCAGGCGCCGAGCACAATCGTGAGAGAGACGACGATGGTGGTGAGGCGACGCATTGTGATCGGTACGGTACCGGGCACCTCAACTTGCGCACGCCTTTCACCGCGGTCGCCGACCTCGGTGTTCCATCTCGTGCCGACGACCTACCCTTCGGAGATCGAGCGAGAGGAGTCGTCGTGCAGATCATTCCGGCCGGTGAGCTGGTCGACCGCGTCGGTGAAGAGACCGGCGTCTCCGATTGGCTCGAGATCGATCAGGAACGTATCAACGCCTTCGCCGATGCCACGATGGATCACCAGTTCATACACGTCGATCCGGTGGCAGCATCCCAGACGCCGTTTGGCACGACGATCGCCCATGGCTTCCTGACGCTCTCGCTCACGACCCCGATGCTGATGGAGACGATGGTGGCTCCCGACCGCATGGTGATGGTCGTCAACTACGGGACGGACAAGCTGCGCTTCATCGAACCGGTCGCGGTCGACAGCCGGATCCGGGCGCGGACTCGCCTCGTCGAGGCGATCGAGAAGGGGCCCGGTCGTTGGTTGGTCAATAACGAAGTCACGGTTGAGATCGAAGGCGTTGATCGACCTGCGCTGGTGGTCGAAGCACTGACACTCTTCGTCACCGCATGAGCACCGTTGTCCTCGTCCACGGCGCCGCGATGGACGGCTCGATGTGGCGCTATCAAGCCGACGCACTCACACGCGCTGGATTCACGTCGATCGCCGTTGATCTCCCCGGGCATGGAGGCTCGGAGGGTGACCCTTCTTCGTCGGCCAAGGGCTACGCCGGGTGGCTCCTTGCGTACCTCGCGCTCCTCGGCGAACCAGCCCATCTCGTAGGGCATTCGATGGGAGCATTGGTTGTGCTCGAAGCCGCCGCGGCGCGGCCCGATCTGGTGCGGTCGGTCGCACTCATCGGTGTATCCGATCTGATGTCCGTCAACCCGGATCTCCTGGCCGGAGCAGCTGAGGGAGACCGGACAATGCTCGCGACGATGGGGAAGTGGATGCACGCCAAGGATCCGATTGGCGAGTCGGAATGGACCGTCGACGACACGGTTGCGATCCTCCAACGGGCCCGGCCTGGCGTTGCCTTCGCCGATCTCACCGCATGCAGAGAACACCCCGGAGCGGCGGCCATTGCCGCGCGGGTACTGCTCCCGATACTGCTGATCCTCGGAGGACAGGACAGGATGACGAGACCTTCGGCGGCCGAACCCATCGCAGCGGCAGTCGAAGCGACCACCGTGATCGTCGAAGGCGCAGGCCATCTGTTGCCGGTAGAGAGGCCGGATGTGGTGAATGAGGCATTGGTTGGGTTCTTGCTGAAGATGGAAGAGACGTAGTCCCCAGTCGCGAGTCTCCAGTCAGGAGCCTGCCGCTGGCAGCTGAAGAGACCAGGCAATCGAACTAGGTCAGGCCCGTTGCCACCCCCCCCAACTGGACGGCTGAACCGTCTCCGGAGGGACTCATCCGAGTCCACTGCAAGGATGCGCACAAGCCCGCACTTGAATGATGCGTCCCCACCTCGGCGCTTCGCCTTGTTTCGATCCATGACCCCGTCGTGCTACGTGCTCTCCACAATCTCCGGATGAGCGAAGACCGCAAACCCACCTCCCGTATGCCAGAAGACGACATCGCGGTCGCTGCCGATCCGACCGGACTGGATCGACTGCCTGAGGGCGTGGAGGGCCTTTCCGGTGTAGGCGGGGTCGAAGAGCAGGCCGGTGAGCCGGGTTGCCTCGGACTGAGTGGCGAGTTCGTCGGGTGTGGAGAGTCCGTAGCCGAGCCCGATGTAGTCGTCCACGATGCGCCATTGCACGCCGGCAGGTGCTCGCCCGAATTGGGCGTCGGCCTGGTCGAGGAGGAAACGGATTCGGTGTTCAACAACGTTGGCCGGGTCGCCAACCGAAGAACCCACAATCTCCACGTCGACGCCGAGTTCGGCAACACCCCTCACCATGCCGGCGGTCGTACCGGCACTCGACGCGGCGTGCCAGAGGATGGGTCGCTCGATTCCGAGGGCTTCCATCTGCGGCGCGACCTCCCGCATGGCTGCAACAAAACCGAGTGAGCCGAGTGCGTCGGAGGCTCCCTCTGGAATCGCCCATGCGTTGCCATGTGCAGCCGCGGCGTCGGCCATAACCGAGTCCCGATCCTCCCACTGACCGGGAGTGATGAAACGGCACTCCGCGCCTGCGAGACGCTGGAGCAGGTGGTTGCCTGTTGCGGTCTCCGGAGCCACGCCGTCGGGGCTCCGGAGATAGAGGATCGCTCCCAACCCAACGCGAGCGGCGGCAAGCGCCGTAGCCCGGGCGTGGTTCGATTGAACGGCACCGCACGTGATCACCGTATTGGCGCCTGCGTCGAGTGCGGCGGCGAGATGGAACTCGAGCTTGCGGACCTTGTTCCCGGAGAGCCCGAAACCCGTGAGATCGTCCCGTTTCACCCAGATTTCCGGACCGCCTAGAGCAACGGTGAGGCGTGGGGTCCGCTCGAGTGGCGTCGGTAGATTGGCGAGCGAGATACGTGGGACGTCCATACCCGAAAGCTATCACCCGGACGTTGGCACCGGCGTCTCCTGCCGCCGCGACCACGACGGCTGACGGCTGCGGCTCGATGTGCGACACTCCAGACATGAACCACGTCACCGTCAACGGCCACACATTCTCGTACCGCGAGCAGGGCGGAGGGTCCGTCGCCGTATTCCTCCACGGATTCCCGCTCGACTCCACAATGTGGCTTGAACAACTTGCGGCTCTCTCGGACCTTCGGCGATGTATTGCCCCGGATCTCCGCGGGTTCGGCGGATCAGCCCCAACCACTGAGCGCGACCTCTCGATGGAGCGCCATGCCGGAGACTTGCTGGCGATCCTCGACGCGCTCGAAGTCAACCGAGTCGATCTTGTCGGCTTCTCAATGGGTGGATACATCGCACTCGCGTTTGCCGAGCGCTACGGGGATCGTCTCCGCTCGCTGGCGATGGTCGACACGAAGTCGGCCGCTGATACCGAGACGGCGAAGGAGGGTCGCGACGCCGCCGCCGCATTGGCAACCCTGGACGGCCGGACCGCCATGGCGAGCGACCTGATGGACGTGCTTCTCGACGAATCGGCCTCGTTGTGGACCCGGGCACGACTCCGAACGATGGTCGAGGCAACTCCCACCGAATCCATCGTGGCGGCCCTCCAAGGAATGAAGAACCGGCCCGACCGGACATCCATACTCGCAGGTCTTGCGGTCCCAGTCGCGGTGATCGTCGGAGAGAACGATCTCCCAGCACCGTTGTCTGATGCTGATCAGATGGCAAACACGGCGGGTGGGCGCCTCACCGTGATTCCAGACGCCGGGCACATGGCGCCAATCGAGCGACCGGCGCAGGTGGCGGACGCCCTGCGATCCCTCTGGTCGGAGGTGCCGTCCCGCTAGCCTCCCCACGGGTCGAGAGGGAGGACCGCAGGTGAGCGACGCGATCAACGGGTACGGAGCAGTCGCCGACAAGGAATACCGCACCAGAGTCAGGGCTTGGACCCTCTACGACTGGGCCAACTCCGCGTTCGCGACCACAATCCTCGCCGCCGTCCTTCCCGTCTACTACAGCCAGGTCGCCGGCAGGACGCTCGGCTCCGCAGCCCACGCAACGGCCTATTGGACGGCGACACTGTCGCTCTCGTTGATCGTCGTCGCCATATTGGCGCCGATTCTGGGGACGATCTCCGACCTCAAACGGGGGAAGAAGAAGCTCCTGGGCGCGTCGGTCCTCGTTGGGGCAGTCGGCGTGTCACTGCTCATCTTCGTCGGCACCGGTGACTGGCTCATCGCCTCACTTGCCTTCATCATCGCCCGGATCGGATTTGCGGCGGGGAACGTCTTCTACGACGCCTTGCTCCCGCACGTGGCCAGGGAGGAAGACATCGATCGTGTCTCCACCATGGGCTACGCCGTCGGGTACCTCGGCGGGGGGTTGCTCCTCGCAATCAACATCATCATGATCTTCACGCTCGGTGACTCCCTCGGCACCCGGCTCTCCTTCCTGTCG
>CBFDAN010000079.1:0-7631 GCA_965602815.1 uncultured bacterium | reverse complement strand
CACCCGGTCTTCTTCGACCGGGAGCTCATCCGAGCCCATGGGGAGCTCGCCGAGGGGAATCGTCGGAGACATCAGTGTGCGCCCACCACGATGCCGGACACCAGATCGAAAGCGAGATGGGCGGTTGTGTCGCCAACCGCAACGAGCCGATCACCGCCGTTGCCAACACCGATGACCTCCACCTTCGCTCCGGCGACGACTCCCTGCGATTCGACAAAACGGCAGAGTTCATCCGGGAGGTCGACGGCTACCACCAAACGGCTCTCTCCGGCAGGAACCGCGTCGAGGCGCACGGTTGCCGGAGGCGGTGCATCACTTCCACCGTCGGGAATCGAGCGCCCTCGGGGTCCGGCGGCCGGATCTCCGAGATACCCCGAAAGGAGATCAGCCACGTCATCGGGAGTGATGTGCTCGAAGTCGCAGGCGACCTCGTCCGCTCGCTCCGGGGTGAGGCCGAGCTGTTCGGACAGAAACACGCCCCAGAGACGACGACGCCGCAGTATCGACAATGCCACAGCGCGTCCTGCATCGGTGAGCGTGACACCTTGATAGGGCTCGTACTCGACGTATCCGCGGCCGGCGAGCTTGCGGATCATCTGGTTGGCCGATACCCCGGAAACCTCGAGTTCACGGGCTGCGTACGACACGGGGACCGGCTCAGGACGTCCATCCTCGACCGCACGAGCGATCGTGATGAGGTACATCTCCTCAGCTTCTGATGTGTGCTGCGTGTGTTGAGCCATACCTACGAAATCTCACACCAAATGTTTAGGCAAGCCTCATCATACACCTTGGCCCGAGCCAACCATCCGGCGATCACCGTTCGAATTGCGGCCCGGCACCGGTATCGTTCTCAACGCAGGGATTCACCGGATATAGGGAGTCACCACATGCGCCAGTTCCTCCGCTCGAAGATTCACCGAGCCACAATCACCCAGACCGACCTGCACTACGAAGGTTCTCTGACCCTCGACCACGAACTCATGGAAGCAGCATCGATTGCCGACCATGAAGTGATTCATGTGGTCAACGTCAACAACGGCGAGCGGTTCACGACCTATGCAATCGAAGGGGCGCGAGGCTCGGGAATCGTCGGCCTCAACGGAGCCGCAGCGCGGCTCGGAATGCCGGGCGACCTCGTGATCATCATGACGTTCCGATACACCGAGGTTCCGGACGGTGACACCGCACCCACACCGATTGTGGTCCCGGTCGACGAGGACAACCGGGTCATCGTCCCGTAGCCGAGGTCTGTCGCACGAACTCGGCGGAGCGGCACCTCCTCGAACCCGGCGCGGCGCAAAGACCCCTTCCGAAGCGAAGCGCACATGCATAGGGTCTGCTCGATGCGGAGCCTCATCGGAACCTGGCAACTCGTGGAGTGGACGTTCACCGTTGACGACTCTCGGCCGACTCGGCCGTGGGGCGGCAATCCGGGTGGTCTCCTCACGTACACCGCTGACGGACGGATGTCGGCGTCGCTGATGAGCCGCGGGCGACCACCGGCACCAACGCGGACGCTCAGCGCAGCCCCGATCGATATTCGAGCGGCCGCAGCCGCCGGATACCTCAGCTATGCCGGTTCATTCTCAATGGACGGTGACGACGTCCTCCATCACATCGAACTGAGCCTCATGCCGAACTGGGTCGGAACAACCGAGCGACGACATGTCGAGTGGGTCCCGTCCGACAATAGGTACGAACTCGTTCTCTCAACGCCGCCGACGAACACCGATGGTGGACGAACGGCAGTCAATCGACTTCGATGGCAGCGGCTTCCTGCACGAACCTCGCGTCCAACCGCCTGACCGTCGGTACATGACTTCTGGAGGAGCCTTCCGCCGAAACCGCCTCCGCGGGGGTAGCCTCGGATCCTTGTCGCCGCGGACGCCGGGAGACATATGATGAGTTCGAGAGGAAGTTCCATGGCCGCACGCCCCAGCGTGCGACAGCGCAGCGGCGGGCCGTGGAAGATCATCCTGTCGACGGTCCTTCTGATTCTGATCCTCGTCTTGGCCTTCTACGGCATCGGAGGTTGGTACTTCTCCGGTGAGATCTATTCGGGCGCCATCCAGGTACATCCTCCCGAGACCGGCGAGTTCAACGTAACGCTCGACCGCGGCGAAGCGGAGGCCGTAGTGCTGCAAGGGGACTCCAGCGGCACGAATCTGCTCGCCGACGGACGGTTTGGCCTGATGTGGGAGTCCGGCGAGAGCCTCGTCGACGGCATACTGAGCGCCGACACGTCGGGTGGAACATCCACAGTCTTCCGCCAACGTGTCGCGGGCGAGGCACTTCCACCACCGGGGACCGCGGTGCGACTCGATTCCTTTGTCTGGTCCGGCGATCCGCGGACAGCGCTTGGAATCCCCTTCACCGAGATCGAATTCCCGGTGGAGAGGGGGGAGGCCGGCGCGTGGTATGTCGAGGGGACATCGAACACGTGGATGATCTTCGTTCATGGAAAGGGCGCGCCGAGGAACGAAGCGCTGCGTCTCCTCCCCCTCGCCGTCGAGCGCGGGTACCACGTCATGGTCATCGATTACCGCAACGACCCGGGTGTGCCGCCGGATCCATCCGGGACGTACCAATACGGCCTCACCGAATGGCAAGATGTTGCCGCAGCCGCGCGCTACGCACGGTCCAACGGCGCCCAGGATCTGGTAATGGTCGGCTACTCCATGGGCGGGGCGAATGTTGTGTCGTACCTGCTCGAGTCGCCGCTTCGTGCCCAAACGGCGGCCGTCATCCTCGATAGCCCCGTCCTTGACTTCGGATCCGCAGTCGACCACGCGGCTGAAACCACGAAGCTGCCGCTAACTCCTATAGCTGTGCCCCCGAGCCTCACTTCCGTCGCGAAGTGGATCGCGGGGTGGCGGTTCGATATCGACTGGGATGCCACCAACTACGTGTCGCGGTGGCGCGATCTCCAGACTCCGATGCTCATATTTCAGGGAACGGGAGATGAGACTGTCCCCCTCGCGCCCGCGCAGGAACTTGCCGGCCGCCGCCCCGACACCATCACACTCTTGGCGCCACCGCAGGTCGGACACGTGCTTGCGTGGAATGCCGACGCGAGAAGCTATGAGGCCAGCGTCAACACGTTCCTCGACGACCTCGGTCTCTAAGAGGCTTCCGACCAGTTCACCAACCCCCGCACGATTCCGGCGGCGACCCGCCTCTACTGCCGATGCTCGTGGTCAACGGGATCGCTCTCGCCTCGACGACGAACCATCCAGAGATCCGCCACATTCGTCCCGGTCGGACCAGTCACAATCAGATCACCGGCCGCAGCAAGGAACGGGTACGTATCGTTGTCCGCCAGCGCCGCGAACGGGTCGAAATTCGCAGCGAGCCCTCGGCCGATCGTTCCCCCGTCGACGATTCCGCCCGCGGCATCAGTCGGCCCATCGATGCCGTCGGTTCCCAGTGCCAGAAAGGTGATCGGTTGCCCGTCGACCTCGAGCGCTGCCGCGAGCGCTGCCTCTTGATTGCGCCCTCCCCTGCCGGTACCTCTCACGACCACCGATGTCTCGCCGGAGAAGATCAGCACCTCGCCGACATGCGACGCGGCCGACACGGCTGAGACTGCCGCCTCTCGGGCCTCGCCCGAGTGGCGAGTCGACACGATTCTCGCCGGGACACCCCTGGAGCGAAGGAAGGAAGCGGCGGCGTTGGCCGCAACCGTGCCGCTGCCGATAATCTCGATCTCGTGCCGCAAGTGCGGCTGCTTGGGTGTCTCCTCCACAAGCCCGCGCCGACCGCGTTGGAGATGACCAAGGGACCGCGTCGAGAGGCGGTTGAAGATCCCGTTCCGATCAATGACCGCGAGGGCATCACCGTAGGTCGTCGGATCGGGGACCGTCGGGCCGGAGGCAATGACATCGAGTGGATCACCCACCACATCTGAAAGCACGAGGGTCACAAGACGCGACCGACCGGCTGCCGCTGCGAGCCACCCGCCCTTGATCGCTGAAAGGTGCTTCCGCACCGTGTTCGTCTCCACGATCTCGGTACCGCACTCGAGCAGCACCTGATTGGTTTCGCGCAGATCATCGAGGTCCAAGCCACGGGCGGGCGCCGCCAGCAGCGCCGACGCACCCCCGGAAATGAGGCACACCACCACATCGTCGGGGCCCGCAGACGACGCGAGTTCGAGCGCGCGGAGTGCGCCGGCGGCGCTCCCTTCGTTCGGTACCGGGTGTCCTCCAACAATCAGGGGAAGCGGCGCCTCGCCGTGATCGGGTGCCACGATCACCCCGTCGGCGATATCCACCGCGGCCGCAAGACCGCGGGCCATCGGCAAAGAAGCCTTTCCCGCGGCAATAGCGATGACACGGCGGGCGTGGCGGACGTCGACTCTCTTCGCGGCGCGGATCGTCGCGGACTCCGGTTCGACGCCGGCGAGGCCTGCGCGGAATGCTTCGAGCAGGAGCGTTCGGTCATCCATACCTTCAAGGTAGTCGGGCCGGTTCACTCGATGCGATCCGAGAAGACCCGGGCGCGGGCGGACCCCGCAGGCGGGAGGAGGCCGCGGGGCCCGCTTGGAGCCGCACCGGTTAGGCGTCGGTGGAGGCACTCCGATCGCCGGCCCGACGTTCGTGGAGCCGTTCGCCGAGTTGACGCAGCTCGCCTTCCGTCAACTGGCCGTCTGTGAGGAACTCCGCTGCCGGACCGTCGGGATCCTTCAGCGGGTGATCGTCGGGAAGCTCGGCGAGCTCCGCTGCGTCGATCACGCCGTCCTCGAGGAGCCCACCTATCGCGAAGCCTCGTCTGAATCCACGCTCGAATCGACCGGGATTCTCCTCACGCCACGCCTCCATCTCGGCACGGACCTCTTCGTGTCTTGCCTCGAGCGCAGTCCTGACGGCGTCCACATCGCCCTGGTCGAGCGTTCCGTCGGCGACCAGGTCCCCAAGGACTTCGTCGAGGATGTCCCCCGGCCTCGGGAAGTCCGGCCGATCGGCAGCAGGCGCCTCGGCCGCTGGGGTCTCGGTGGTCTGTGCAAGTGCAGCACCGTCGACGATACTCGAAGCAGTGAATGCCCCGGCCACCAGAACACCGGCGGCTGCAATGGAAACGAAGATCCTATTCATATCTATCTCCTTTCTTCGTCCATGACAACAGTGTCGGGTGCGGACATCAGCGAGGTGTGTGCCGCGGCTGAGAAGGAGATGAGAGAGACTCGCCGGTCGCCGGTCGAAACGGCGTGGCTGCGTCGCTGAACGACTGTCCCCCCGGCCGAAGGCGGGAGAAGCCGAAGGAGCGCCAGCGACGACGCAGGCGGGCTCCGGAAGTCGCCGAAAAATGTTGGGTTCCGAAGAAGAAGCAGCTGGGTAGCGGTTCTCGAGTCTCGGCTCTCGCTACCTGTTACTTGCTGCGTCCTCACTACTGAGCTCGAATCCCACGACGGCTCCGCCGCCGTCGGCTGGTTCGGCAAAGACCTCACCACCGTGTACATCTACCACTTGTTTCACGATCGACAAGCCGAGGCCGGAGCCGGGCATGGATCGGGCGGCGGCGGATCGGTAGAAACGGTCGAACACCCGGCCGCGGTCCACGGCGTCGATCCCGGGACCGTGGTCGCGCACGGTGACACGCCCTGCGGCAACCTTCACTTCGATTGGACCGTCATCTGCTCCCCACTTCACCGCGTTGTCGAGGAGGTTGTCAACGGCGCGTGAGAGTGCCGCCGGTCGACCTCGGACCGGGCTCGGTTCCGCATCGAGTCGCATCTCAACATTGAATCGGCGGGCTGCACGCTCGACGCACGATGAAACCGTCTCGTCGAGGAGCAGATCCTCCGGTGCCCCTTCGGTGTAGCGATCGGAGGCCAGATCAACGACCTCCCCGACGAGTGTCGACAGATCCCTGACCTCAGCTTCAGCCGCGGAGATGAGCTCGGTGCGTTGCTCGTCGGTCAGGGATCGGGTCCGACCCAGCAACTCGATATTGGTTCGAAGTGCAGTGAGCGGCGTCCGGAGTTCATGCCCCGCGTCGCGAACCAGCCGCTGCTGTTCCTGCCTGCTCATTTCTAGAGCGGCCAACATGGCGTTGAACTCCGAAGCGAGACGGCCCACCTCGTCATTGCTGGCGATCTCGATCCTGGCAGCGAGATCCTGTGTCTCAGCAACGTGTTCCGCGGCTTCGGCCAATTCATCGATCGGCTTCAGGGCGCTCCGGGCGATGAGCAGACCGGCACCGGCAGCCAGGAGGACGCCGACGGTACCGAACGCGAAGAGGGCCGCGGCCAGACCTGCGAGTGTTGCGTCAACTTCGGTGAGTGGACGGGCAATCTGAACAATGCCGAGAAGATCAGATTGAACGGTGGCCATCCTGACGTGCACATCGTCGATGTGCACATCGGCCAGCACAAGATCCCCGCCGGCCACATCGGGATTGGCCGGCGGAAGCACTGCTTGCCCTTCCGGGATCAGAACCTCACCGGTCGAGAGAGTCACCTGGTAGTAGACCGTGTCGAACGCCGAACTCCGGCCCCCGAATCCGAAGAAACCGAACCCCGGCCTCATCGGCCCTTCCGACCCGATGATTCCCCTCGGGTCATCCCCAAGGCGCTGGATTGCCACAGCCCGTTCGATCAGGCCGTCATCAACCTCGGACCGCAATTGTTGCCTCGCCACAAAGAACGCGGCAGCAGAGACCAGGACAACCGCAATCGCGACGGCGGCAGCCGCCACGACCGAGATTCTCGTCCTGAGCTTCACGCTGGCCTCCGATTTGGTCTCACGAATCGTCGCGTAGCGTGTAGCCGACGCCGCGAACCGTGTGGATCAACCGCGAGGCGCCGCCGGCCTCGGTCTTTCTCCGCAGGTACCCCACATAGACATCGAGCGAATTCGACGACGTCTCAAAGTCGAAGCCCCACACTTCCCGATAGATCTGGTCTCGGGTCGCCACTCTCCCACCGCCCCGCATGAGTACCTCAAGGAGGTCGAATTCGGTCTTCGTCAACGGCACGGTTTCTCCGGACCGCAGAACGGTTCGTGTAGCAAGGTTCATTTCGACATCGGCGAACGTCAGGAGTTCGGACACATCTCCACCCGATCGGCGAAGGAGGGCCCGGATTCGTGCGAGGAGTTCTTCGAGGGCAAAAGGTTTCGCAAGATAGTCGTCAGCACCGGCATCGAGACCGTCAACCCGATCGGATACGTCACCCAGAGCTGTGAGTATCAGAACCGGTGTCTCGTCGCCTCGTGCTCTGAGTCGGCGGCACGTCTCAAGTCCGTCGACGAACGGCATCATCACATCGAGCACGATTAGGTTCGGTGGGTCGTGAACGATTGCTTCGAGGGCGCGCCCGCCGTCTTCTGCTACCGCGACCTCATACCCCTCGAACGAGAGCGCACGGGTAAGTGCAGCCCGCACATCCGGATCATCCTCGACGACGAGCACCTTGTCGGCTTCCATGGCACCTCCTCCGGGACGAAAGATACGCCCCCGCCCTGAGAACGGTGTGAACCCGTCCTAAGAAGAGCCTGAGAGCGAAGGAGAGCTCGCCGGTCGCTGCGCGCCCGGCTCAGCCGTGGCGTTGACCATTCTCCCTCCGTGTTTCGCGATCGGTAGCGAGACACGAGACTTGAGACGTGTCGCCATTCCCGTGGCCGCCCCGC
>CBFDAN010000078.1:0-7657 GCA_965602815.1 uncultured bacterium | reverse complement strand
GACGAGGACACCGGAACACGGTGTCCTCGTTTGTTGTGGTCCAAAGCTATTCCGCGTAGGTCGGGTGCTCGATCTTCGTACCCGCATCGCCGGCAACCGGAATCTGGGGCATCGACTCATCGAGGCCTTTCCACACGGCGAACATCGTGGCGGCCGCGATCAGCGACACTGCCTCTCCGTCGGCCACGGCGTCTCCCGGTGTTGCCGAGACGAGCTCGAAGGAGTCGTCGAACGTCGCCGCCACTGTGGGCGATGAGTACTCAACCGCGCCATTGATCGACATCTGGTGTGTCTCACCGCCGAACCGCGACAACAGAACGGCGGTGTCTCCGTCCTGCTTCATCATGAAGGCATTCGAAGCTTCCGCATCGAACTCCTCGCGATTGAGGTAGAGGCGCGGCTTGTCCTGGTACGGCTTGCCCGCCGTCGGGCAGGCCGTCACACAGTTGCCGCACTCATTGCAGAAGTCTGAGAGCACTGCGATCTGGTACGGCTGATCGACGCGGAAGGGCATCCGTCCCTGCTCGACGAGCGTCCCGTCCTCGACCACAAACGAGGGGACATTCGTGGCGAACGCATCCGTGCTGTAGGTCATCAGCGCCATATTCGGGCAGACACCAACACACAGGCTGCAGATCGTGTCGCAGTCGACGCAGCGGCTCGCCTCGGTCTGCGCCTCTTCGGTTGTGTACGTGAGCATCGTCTCGTTGAAGTTGTTGCGCACCGTGAGTGGCGTGAACGTTGCAGGAACGCGGTACTCGCGTCGCGCCCGCCGTTCGATCAGGCTCGCAAGGTCCTCGGTCGTGGGAATCGGCACCGGGGTGTGGTCGACAGTTGCCCCGGTCACGGCTGCGATGATTGCGGCCGCTGCGGCCTGGCCGTCGGCGGCTGCCTTGACGATCGACGACGGTCCGTCGGCGGCGACATCACCACCCGCGTAGACACCCGGGATCGAGGATTCGAGCGTCTCCGAATCGACCTCGATGTAGCCCCTCGACGTGGTCGCGGGTGGTGTATCGCCGAAGAAGTCGAGCATCGAGTGCTGGCTGATAGCAAGGATCAGCGTATCGAGTGGGATCTCGAATTCGGAGTCGTCGACGTCATGCGGGATCTTGCGTCCGGATGCGTCGCGATCTCCCCGATACTCCGTCCTGGTGGCGACCAGGCCGACCAGCTTGCCGTCCTCCACATGGAGTGCCGCCGGATTCGCCAGCTCTTCGATGGTGATGCCTTCTTCGAGGCACGCATGGACCTCTTCGCGGTCAGCGGGCATCTGGTCGATCGTGCGGCGGTAGATGATGGCCACATCGGTGGCACCGACCCGCCAGGCCGAACGAGCGCAATCCATCGCGGTGTCACCGGCGCCGATCACGCCGACCCTCGGACCGACCGCCATCGGATCGTTCTCCCGGACGCTCCGAAGGAAACGCAGGGCGTCGATGACCCCGTCGCTGTCCTCACCATCGACGCCGAGGTACTTCGGGAGTTGGGCTCCAACGGCAACGAAGATCTGCTCGAAGCCGTCGTTGCGCAAGTTGTCGAGGGAGAAGTCCTCGCCCGCAGTCTGTCCGTAGCGGATCTCGACTCCAAGTTCCTCCAGGATCGTCATGTCCTGGTTGATGTCGGCCTGGGGCAGGCGGTACGCCGGTATTGCTCCGCCAACCATGCCACCCGGATACGCATGCGCTTCGAAGATGGTCACCTTCGCCCCCGCGAGCGCAAGATCCTGTGCTGCGGCCATGCCGGCCGGGCCCGCACCGATGATCGCCACCTTGGTGTCGGTCAACGACGTGCGCTCCGGTACCCGCGGCCAGGCCTCGTGCGACATGATGAACCGCTTCATGTCCCGAATGGCCAGGGGTTGGTCCAGGTGCGTTCGGATGCACGTGGTCTCACAGAGGTGGTCGCAGACCCTGCCGAGGATCGACGGGACCGGGTTGTCGTCCCGTGTAATGTCGACGGCATCGTCGAATCGGCCCTCGCGCACGGCCCGCATGTAGGAGGGTACGTCCTGTGAGATCGGGCACTCGTCCACGCAGGGTGCCTCGATGCAGTCGAAGAGCCCGAGTTTGCGCGTGGTTTTCGAGTGGTCGGTCCGGAAGGACTCCTTGCGGTATCGCCAGTCTTCTTGGACCTCATGTGCGTACGAGCGGAGGTTCACCCGAGCGAGGGTCCGTATGGCGATGGTGGTCAGCGTGGCGGCCCGGTCCTCCGAGTAGCCGCGTTCAACAGCCCATTGGTGGACGGAATCGGCCACTGGGCCGGGCAAGGTTCCGCCCAGGTAGGCGGCGAGTTCGTGAGCGTCCGCAAGGCTGAAGGCCAGTCCGCTGTCCCCAAGCGCCGCCGCTGCGAGCATCTCGCTGAACGACGCGTAGTGGTGTTCGGCGAGCGCGGTTCGTCCGGCGAGGTCGGTGAGATCTGCAGCCTCGGCTTTGTCGAGGGCCAGGTTGAGCTCCTCGATGTACTGCGGCATGCGCAGGTATCCGCCGGTCTTGAGCAGGTCGGAGCACACCGTGATCGTCGTCATGCCGGACCGCAGAAGATCGGCGACGTTGAAGGCGTCGGCGCCGCCGGCGAACGAGAGCAAGAGGTCGCCTCGGAACTCCTCCGAAAGGCGAAGCGCCAGGTTCGTGGTGACGGCATGGAGGGCCCGGCCCGACATGTACATCATGTCGTCGTCTGGGAACTCCATGCGGTGATTCTCGACTTCGAGTGTGTTCGAGAGCTTCAGACCGAACGTCAGGTCCTTGCTCTTCGCGATGCGCTTGAGGTTGTGGAACATCGGGACGGCGTCCACGTACTTCAAGTCGTGGCCGAACGCCTCGTCGGGCACAACAATGTCCGTGAAGCCGAGTTCGTCATTGATGATGCCGCGCACCCGTTCGGCGCCGAGCAGCGTCGGATTGCACTTCACCGAGGTGTTCAGGCCACGTTCGTTGAGGAGGTAGGTGGTGATCTGCTCGATCTCCTCCGGCGGGCAGCCATGCATGGTCGATAGCGTCATCGTGTTCGAGAGCTGCGCCGGGATGTCGACGTCGCGGACCTCCGGGTAGCGCTCGGCGACGATGTCGACGTACTTCCCCAGATACTCCGACGAGTCATCCATGACGTCGAGGTACCACTGCACGTTCGGCTTGAGGATCCCCTCAAGGTTGTAGCCGACGCTCATGTTGAAGATCATTCCCGGGGCATCACCCGGGAATCCGAGCTTCTTGTGGAGGGCGTGGATCAGCACCCAGGCACGCAGGTATTCGTCGAACGACTCGTAGACCTTGAGCTCCTGCGACCACTCGACGTTGTACCCCTCGTCCTCGAGGTCGATACACGGCTTGTTGACGTCGAGTTCGTCCAGCGTCTGGACGGTCTTCAGCTCGATGAAACGTGCACCGACGAGCCACGCGACGATGATGTTCTGCGCCATCTGCGTGTGGGGCCCGGCCGCCACGCCAAACGGCGTGTCCAGGGTCTGTCCGTAGTTGGGCTGGCGGAATCGGTCGGTTTCCGACGGCGTGAAGAACGCCCCGCGGGGGATACCGAAGATCGCGTTGTGCTCATCGAGTTCGGTGAAGACCCAGTCCGTGAGCTGTTCCATCGTGATCGGTTGGAAGCGGTCTGACATCGGTCGGCTCCTCTCCGCTACAGGCGGGCGTGCAGGCGGGCGGCTTGCTCTCGGGCTTTGGCTCTGATCTCTTCTGCGTCGACTCGTGTTGTTGTTCCATTGGAGTAAACGACCTCACCGTCGACCTTGACCTCGAGGGGTCGTATGCCTGGGGTGAACGCTATGTGCCACGGGTCCATCGGTTCGTACGACCACGTGACCTCGTCGTTCAGCGCACCCGGGATGAGGCTCCATCCGTTCTCGAGCCACGACCACGCCGGGTCGGGGCCGACGGTCACATCGACCGAACGCTGCATCACGTAGGCGAGGCGGAACGACTCGATCATGTTCGCCCCGATTCCGTCCGTGCCCAGCGCCACCGGGTTACCGAACCGGGCTGGCTCGGCATACCCGACACCGTTGTTCAGGTTCGAACGCGGGTTATGGAGGATCGTGCCCTTGAGTTCGTGGGTGGTGGGGAGGAAGACACAGTGGCTGAGGAGCCACTTGTCGTTGGTGAGCCCGGCGAGGCGGTCCGGAGCGTCGATGTCGCCCGGTCCTTCACACACATGGATGTGCACACCGACGTCGAACTCGTCGGCGAGCGCCGCTGCTGCCCGGAGCGACTCGTCGGTGCAGGTGAATGCGGCGTGGATACCGACCAGACCGTCTCCACCTCCTGCGAGGAACCGACGGTTCTCCTCGAGGCCGCGGATCACCCCCTCATGACCGTGCCGGTCGCTGATTCCGTAGGCTGTCACGACTCGTACGCCGACCTCGGCGCAGGCATCTGCGATGACCGACAGCGATCCCTCGATGGCGTTCGGTGTCTCGTTGTGGTCAATGATCGCCGTGGTGCCGGATTCGAGCGCTTCGAGGGCTCCCAGCTTCGCCGACCATTCGAGCATCTCGAGATCGAGCGCAGCGTCGAGACGCCACCAGACCTGATCGAGAATCCCCTGGAAGTCGGTTGCGACCTCAGGCGGCGCCGGCATCCCCCTCGCCAGTTCGGAGTAGAGGTGGTGGTGTGCGCAGACGAGGCCGGGGGTGACGTTGTTCATGTGGTGCTCCTCTCGCGAAGTGGTTCGTGGACGTTCATCGGGGTTCTTGTTCTGCGAACACCGTCAACCTCGTAGAGCGCCGCGGCGATGGCTCCGGCCGTCGGCACCAGTCCAATCTCTCCGACGCCCTTGACACCGAACGGGGAGCGGGGTTGGGGGACCTCGACGATGATCGTCTCGACGTCCGGCATGTCTTTGGCGCGGATGATGCCGAGGCTGCGCAACGTGTGTTTCGTCGGACGAGCGAGTTCATCCGTCGGGAACTCTTCGGTGAGCGCGTAGCCGACACCCATGTGCACGGCACCCTCGATCTGGCCTTCGACCAAGTTCGGGTTGACCGCGCGCCCAACATCGTGAGCTGCGACTACCTTCTCGACGGTGCCCGTCTCCCTGTCGGCGATCGCTACCTGCGCGGCGTATCCAAACGCGGAGTGGATCGTTGGATTCTCGACGTCGTCCTCGAGAGCGTCGGTCCAGTCGACGACGTATTCGCCGTAGTAGTCGACGCCGGTTTCGAGGCCACCCTCCTTCGCCACCCTGCAGGCGTCGGCGACTCCGCCGGCCGCCATCACCGTTCCGCGAGAGCCCGTTGTCTGGCCCGCCCCCAGTTCCCTCGTGGTGTCCACCACGACGCGGATGCGATCGGGATCGATGTCGAGTTCCTCTGCTGCGACCTGGAGGGCGACGTTGTGGACACCCTGCCCCATCTCGGTCCAGCAATGGCGCACCTCGACGGTTCCATCGGAGTCGAGGTGAATGACCGCTTTGGAGACTTCGACGAAGCCGTTGCCGAGTCCCGAGTTCTTCAATGCGATTCCGAGGCCGACCGCCTTGCCTTCGGCTCGCGCCGCGTCGTAGGCGGGCTTCACGGCATCGAGGCACTCCCGGATGCCGCGGGATCCGTCGTCCATGATCTGACCTGGGCCCCAGACCACGCCCGGCTCGATGATGTTGCGGGACCGCATCTCCCATCCGTCGATGCCGACCGCGTCTGCAAGCCGATCCACGACACCTTCCATGGCGAACTGCGCCTGGTTGGCGCCAAACCCGCGAAATGCGCCGCAGACGGGGTTGTTCGTGCGGACGGCGATGGCTTCGACGTCGATGGTGTCGACGACGTAGGGGCCGCTCATGTGGCCGGCGGCGCGCTCGAGGACTTTCATGCCGACCGACGCGTACGGGCCGGAATCACCGATCATGCGTGAGCGGAGTGCGGTGAGCTTGCCTTCGGCATCGCATCCTGCCCACACCTCGATCTCAATCGGATGTCGCTTGGCATGAATACGGAACGACTGTTCGCGGGTAAGTGTGCAGGCAACCGGGCGCTGGAGCAGGTGGGCGGCGAGCGCCGTCTGGCCTTGATTCGACATGTCCTCTTTGCCCCCGAACGCCCCACCGTTCGACACGAGCTCGACGACGATGGTCTCCGGATCGACATCGAGCAAGGACGCGATCTGGTTGCGATCGTCCCACACGCCTTGTCCACCCGAGTAGACGTGGAGGCCGCCATCTTCGGTCGGGACCGCGAGCGTCGACTCTGGTTCGAGGAATGCATGTTCGACACGCTGGGTGCGGAAGACCTCGTGAACGGTGTGAGCGGAAGCCGCGAGGGCCGCGTCGACGTTGCCGCGTTGGTAGGCCGATGTTGACAGCACGTTGCCATCGAGGCCCCACACGGCGTTCTCCCCGGACGCAAGCGCCGAATGAGTGTCGGCGAACGGTTCGAGGACGCTGTATTCGACCTCCACCAGGTCCGCTGCGGCACGAGCGATGGCCTTGGACTCCGCCACGACGATGGCGATGACGTCGCCGTAGTAGGACGTCCGCCCACCCTCAGGGATGAACACCGGCCAGTCTTCGTGGATAATCCCGATGTGGAGCTTGCCGGGCACATTCGCCCCGGTGAACACCGCGGCCACACCGTCGGTGGCCTCGGCCGCGGATGTGTCGATGCGCAGCACGTCGGCGCGGGCATGGTCGGTCAGGCGGAGCGCTCCGTGCAGGAGGCCCTCCGGCCTGATGTCGTCCACGTAGCCGCGTTCACCGAGCGCGAGTTCGACACTCTCGTACTTGGCGCCTCGATCGCCGACGCGTTCGGGCATCCGCGGGGCGGCGACGTCGTCGGCGACGAGCAGGTCGATCGCCTCGAATATCTTCGTGTATCCGGTGCAGCGACAAAGGTGCCCGCCGAGGCGACCTGCCGTCGTCTTCCGGTCTAGGTCGGCGCCCTTCTGATCGATGAGCGACTTCGTGCGGACGAGAATCCCTGGTGTACAGAATCCGCACTGGAGTGCCCCGGTCGAGGCGAACGCGTCGGCGAGCTGCTTCCGTTCGGAGTCCTCGAAGCCCTCGAGCGTGGTCACCGACTTGCCTTCCGCTTTTGCCATTGAGACCAGGCAACTCTGAATCGCCTTGCCGTCGAGGAGCACGGTGCATGCACCGCATTGTCCGGATGGCGAACAGCCGTCCTTGGGGGAGGTCACGCCGAGCTCCTCGCGCAAGGCCGAAAGAAGGTGGGGGTGGTCCGCGGCTACGTCGACCGGGTGTCCATTGACGATGAACGAAGTGGATTCCATGGTCGAGCCTCCTCGATATCCCTAACCGTATCATCCTCACCCCGTTGACATTTTGTCAACTCAGCCCGTTTGGGATGGCCTTGCGTGGCCGCACTACAGTGCGGTGACAGCAACACGGGAGTGGCGATGCCCGGGTATCGCGCGGAGTTCATGGTTGAGCCTTTCGTCGAGGGTTCTCTTGGTCCACCCGTTGTGGCCGCTGTCGAGGCGGTCACCGAACACGGATTCGAACCGAGCGTCGATGCATTCGGAACGACCATCGAAGGTGACGCAGACCGGGTTGTCGCCGCCCTCGCCGACATGCTGCACGCCGCCATGGACGCAGGTGCAACGAGGGTCACCGTTCAAGTCGAGCGCCGAAGCGAAGCGTGAGCGTGAACGACCACCCCGTTGTCGCGGCCGCCCGCCCGGCCATCGAGGCG